>CAJMDR010000314.1 GCA_905212215.1 uncultured Porphyromonadaceae bacterium | reverse complement strand
ACGGCTGCTTGTTCACACCACTTGGCGCACTCATACCGGCGTGCAATATTGCCGACAGTTGCTCGGAAGATACAGGCTTATCCGAATATCTTCTCACACTAACACGCCTGATTATATTCATATAGGCATCATTACCCTCGTATTCCTTGGGGATTGTATTCGTTATTTCCATCATTCCTTATTTTGTTTTGAGTTTCGTTCTTTCTTTTTCTTGAAAAGTTTGTAATCTATGCTTTCATCCTTCAGCCACTTGTCAAGTGTCGGAGCCGTTATTCCGATAGCTCTCATTACATCTACTTTCTTGCCGTTGTATTTTGTAAGGTAGAATATCAGCTTACCTCGTCGATCAGCGGGAATACTCTCCGTATTAGCCTGCGACTGAATATTCAGGTCTTCAGCTCTGATTTGACCGTCGGAACAACAGGACACGGCGTTCTCGATGCAGTTTTTCAATTCCCGATAGTTTCCGGGCCAGTTATGCGATGTGATTTTCAGAATCGCCCCTGAATCAAAGACCGGAGTGTTTTCTATCCCTTTCAGGATGCAATAATCCTCAACTATCTGCCGTGCATTGGGGACAATGTCAGCCGGACAATCACGCAATGGTGGTATGCGAACCACATTATGAATGAGAATATCATATAGGCGGCGATTGAATCTATCCGGATTGATGTCGGCAATATCGTTAGAGGAGGCTATGAACTGGGCGGTAAATTCCACAGTGATGTCAGAACCTACGCTGCGGAACTCACCTTTTTCGAGAACGTCGGCAAGCACATCCATCAGGCTTATCGGCAACATATTCAAATCACGCAGAAACAGAAGTCCTCTTTCATTGGCTTTGGCAAGGATTCCTTTCCTTTGGTTTGTGACGGCCTTTCTGAATCCACGGGCGACGCCAAGCAATAATTCTATTCCATGCTCCACATCAAGGTCGGCACACGAGATTTCCTCAAAACCATAGTCCCTGTCGGTCTTGTTACAATGGATATGCTCCGCTATAAAACTTTTGCCGGATCCTGATTCGCCGGTAATCAGAACGGGCTTGTTATGATTTATCAGATTCGTGAGGTTCCTGACCGCTTTGTTGTGGTCTTCACTTTTATGGCGATACTTTTGAGGACGGCGAGCCAGCACCTTATACCGTTTGAGTATCTTGTCCAATTCATGCAGGCTGCCATACTCTATTTCATAGATTTCCTGAGACCCCAATTTGCAGGCATGAAATCCCGCCTCTGCATCCTGATCTCTATAAATAGCCACACACAGGAGCTTGGGGTCTTGCCTTACCCAGGAATCAATAAGTTGAAGTCCTTGGCTTTCACAATCATCTATCTCAATGAGGGAGGCATCATACCTTTCATCGAGAATTTTTGATCTGGCATTTAGGAAGTCCTTAATCCAATTGACATCATAGCCCTCTCTGTGGAGGGCGTGGCAGATAGTTTCTCCTGCCCTGTCATCTGGCTCGTAAAGAAGAATTTTCATATCCTGATTGCAGTTTTTAATAATCGGACAAGAAGGTATAAGCCTTCTAAAAATATCGTTTTTATGTTGTAAAACATATTCCAAACTTAAAAAGTTGATGGTCAATAGTACTCTTTACCGCCAAAACATAAAGTATGAACGCGAGTTCGGGATAACACAAGTCCCAACGTCTGGTCCGCAAAGAGACATAGATTATCAGGCGATCCGACCAGGTCGCCTGATTTTTAACCGTTGCTGTTTATTGCCAGATGACAAACTGCCCGTTTGACTCAGGCGCCTCGTAATCGAAATTGACTTCGGGCTTTGTGGAGAAGAAGCAGTATGCACCCATTGCTGCGAGCAGGTTCATGATGAAATTATGGAAGCTACGGTGACGGGAATGCACCAGTTGCGCCACGTTCCTGAGCATGTCGTTGATTGACTCTATGATGCTTCTTTTCCGGAGCATTATCTTGTCATAGAGGGGCATCAGACGCTGTTTCATGTTTGATCGCAAGCCGGTCACTATATGTACGCCGTTGTCCCACAGATGTCCGAAAAGTGATTGCGAGATATATCCCTTGTCGGCGTAAAGTTTGCCGAACACCTTGTCTGTCAGCGTGTCAATGACTGACTACTGACGGTCGTCGACGTTGGCACGGGTCAGCACGAAGTTCACAAGCTCCCCCTTTTCGTTGCACAGAAGATGAAGCTTGAAGCCGACGTACCAGCCCATGGTGCTCTTGCCCTTGGTGGCGATACCCTTGAATACCTTCATGTTGAACTCACGCTTGTTGTGTATCACAGGGATACAGGTGCTGTCAACAAAGCTGATGCCGGTGCATTTTCCGAGACAGGCAAGACGCAGGAACATTGTCAGCGCTACGAAGCAACGCGGCATTACCTCGACAAAACGGTTGTATGAGAACCGTCGGGGGAACAGATGCTTCCACTGTCCGCACACGCAGGACAGATAATAATGCTTGAAGTTGCAGTAGGTATTGAAGTGGAAACATCTAAGGATCGTGATGACCTCCGCGTCGGACATCATGCGCTTTCTGCGGCGTTTCGGAGCCTCGGGAGAAGACGGAAGGGCCTTTTTCGACATCTCCACTTCAAATTCTTTGCAAAAATCATCGGCAATACAGAAAATCTCAGTAACTTTACTCGCGGTAATCATGATACAGTATTTATTGTTTGGTACTTCTAAATTACTAAATATCAGCGATATTACCAAAAGAATCGGCAACTTTTTTCAAGCTGCCGATTCAACTTTTTTAGGGCATCTCTTATCCCGAACTCGCGTTACTACTTCGATTTCGACCCGTATTGCCGGGACTCGGACTTTTCCATACAGGACCGGACTACGACCCTGCGGGAAAAGCCTTTGCCCGTCGTGCGCGTAAGAAGAAAAAGAAGAAAGGACGTGGACTGTAGCCGCTCAATCTTTCAGAGTGCCGACAGGAACGATACAATATATATCGGTAGTTTGGCAATTATTCATTCGGCAGTTTGGCAATTATGGCTAATGAAAGTTTCAAGCTTAATTTGAAATCATCTCCCTCTTTATGAAATAATCGGTTCTTTAGAATAATTTTTCTTTACAATGAAAGAAAAAGTCCTCTTTCTTTGTAAAGAAAGATATAATCTAACTCTCTGTAATATAAGTGATAATAACATCACTGATTTTGAGTGTAAAACTCATTCAAACTCAAAACCCAACGACAAACAATGTCCCAACAAGAAGATGA
>CAJMDR010000313.1 GCA_905212215.1 uncultured Porphyromonadaceae bacterium | reverse complement strand
CCCGCTTCGCCTCCTCAAGGCTCTCTGTGGTGCCTCCTAAGATGTCGCTTACTGTTGCTGCCGACGAGATTCCGTCCATGCGGGTAAGGAAATCTCTCGCAGCCTGCAGAGGGGTCTCTCCTCCCGGGGCTATACGCCGCATGGCGGCTTCCAGGGCGTTCGGGTTGAAATAGACATGAGTGCCTGCGATGCCGTCTATGTAGTCCGCATGGCCGTATTTGGCGCTGAGATAGGAATTCAGCAACGCCTCGGCACGCTTGGTGCTCACCTCGCCGCCGGGAATGCGGTAGACGGACGAGGGCTGCGCATCGTTGTCGAAATGCCCTGTGGAGACAAGGAATATAAGTGTGTTGTCAAGGCCTACGGACTTGTCGAGGGCGTTGAGAAGCCTTTCCAGGTCGAGATCGAGGCGCAGATAGCTGTCGAGCAGTTCTATTCGGTAGTCGCCGTCTCTGGTGGCGGTGAAGGGAGCCAGCGAGTAGCCGAGGTTAAGCATGTCGATGGTGCCGTTGCCATGTCCCGGCTTCAGCTCGTTGAGGTATTCTATCGCCACATCTGTTACCTCGCGGTTGCCCGGAGGAGTGGCGCCGAAGAGGGAATAGGCATCGCGTGAAGAACTGTGCAGTCTGTGGCTGAAAGGCTGGTAGTTCTTCTGCGGCGGCAGACCCGGATAATCCTTCACATTCAGCAACGGTTCCCAGCGCATGGTGTCGAGACGGCTGCGCAAAGGCTTGCGCACGTTGCGTTTCGCCAACGGAGCGGGGAGCATGGTGTTGTAGTACGATGATGTTGCCCATTGTCCTGTGGCGGGGTCTATCCATGCGGTGGATGTGGGGGAATGGCCTCCCATCAGTACTGCCGTCTGCGGGTCGATGGCCAGGGAATATACTTTGCCGAAGCGCTGGCCGTCTATTACCAGTTCATCGGTGACGGTGGAAAGGCTCAGACGTTGAGGCGAGTAGCTCTTGCCGTCAAGCAGCACAGGAATCATTCGGCGGGTATTGCGGTCGAACACTGTAGCGGCCGCTACTCCGGTATTGGCAGGCCAGGAACCGGTATAGAGCTGTGCCGTGGCCGATGCCGCATCGGTATGGGGAACTCCGAAGTCGAGGTCGGTGATATAGAGTCCGTTGCCCAACAGTCGGTTGAAGCCTCCTTTGCTCATCATCGGCCTGAGATAGTCGAGATAATCGGTCTGGAGCTGGTCCACCACTATGCCCACGACCAATTTCGGTCGGTCGTTACCTGGAGCAGCATGGCAGATTGCCAATGAGAGAATCGATATTGTGATGGCAAATAGTCGGCACATGGGAATTTCTATTGCTTTATGAATTGTCTGTTGCGGAAATATAGTGCGGCGTAAGAGAACGCCAGCAGCAGGTCGGTGAGGAGAAGGGGAATGAAAACCGCGTTGCCGCTCTGGGTCTGGAAAGGCCAGAAGATGGCCACGAAGATGATGGCTATGGCCTGCGCTATCATGTAAGCCACGGCTATAGGTCGTGTGCGCCGGCTCCATACCAGTGCGGGTACCAGGAGGTCGAGCGGGTTGAGCCATACCAGCAGAAGGTTTGGCGAAGCGGCGCGATGGATGGAGATGAATACAAGATATGCCACAATGCAGCCTGCAACACCGGCGATGCCGAAGAACAGTGCCTCAAGCCAGTTCATGAGCCGTTGGCGGCGTCGGCACAGCAGGCAATAGATAATGGCAAGAGCCAGTATAGCCCATCCGAAGAACAGAGGCGACGCATACCAGGGAGTAGGAGGGAGCGTGGCATCGGGCAGACCACGGGTCAGGACATTGGTGTCCGCTACCGCCGGAGCACCATTACTCAGCCTGGCGCCCGCAAGTTTGTCGTGGAGAACGATGGGGAGGAAGAGCTGGTCATGGTCGTTGATAAGGGTGTCGACAGGATAAGCCAGCGCTACGTCTATGCCGAGACTGTACCAGGGATAATGATGGTGATATGCCCTCATCGCCTCGCGGTAAGTAGGGTAGAGCTGTTGATGCGGCAGCGTAATGCCGCCGGAAGCTGCTTCTATCTTATCCCACACACGGGTGGAACAGTTGTCCTTTACATAGTCGTAGAGGTAGGTGGCATTCTGCGGTAAAGCGTTGGTCTGCAATGCTTTCAGCAGAGCCTGAATCTGCGGCTGGCTGAGGTTCAGTACCTGTTCTTCCACCCGACGCCCGGAATACTGGTATTCCGGCATGAACCAGGCGAAAGGATAGCCCACCACCTTGTAGTTCAGTTCCCCTTTCACGAAGCGGCCCACGAAGTTAGGCTCGGAATAGTTGAATACGCCGTAGTTCCATACCGAGTCAAAAGGCACTCCCTTGTCATCTGTGCCCTGGATGCGCAGCGCGGTGTGGCCGTATAGCTCATATACCTCTTTCCCGGGCCAGCAGGTTATCAGGCTTGCCTTGAGATTGTCGGCGCCGTGGAGCGGTGTCAGGATACCCTCTGCCACCAATAGGAAAAGCAGTATGCCGAGGCTTGTTATTTTCTCTTTCATTGATACTGCAAAAGTACAAAAATAAAGCGATGTGCGAAAACCCGCACATCGCTTTATGAAATTGTGTCTCCCTGTATCTTGTTTTGGCCTCACGCTGAGGTGTAGAGGAGCAGAGCTTTTTATTTTTCTAAAGCGCAGAGGATTTTTTTGAGTCCGCAGAGAATAGGACGTATGGAATTAATCGTCTTAGAACCTATGGGAACAATTTATGTTTCTCATATCTGCAAAATATTTGTCGCTTAATGTTGTCTTAGAACCCGGAGGGTTCCTTTCTGTTTAGCCGGTGGTTGAACGAGCAAAGCGAGTGAAACCTCCGGTATTTGCGGTCATCCCATAATACATGACGAACCCCTTGCGGGTTCCTTTATGAAACATGTTTTGCACCTCGTTTTGGCCTCAGGCGGAAGAGCGGAGATTTTTATTATTGTTATAAGCGCGCAGAGGAATTTTTAGAGTCCGCAGAGAAGGCGGACGATTTATACTCATCATGTTAACCAGGAGTGTTGTAATTATGTATCATAATCTTCACTGTTTTTTTACATTTACTCACTTTTTGCACAGATAACTTCTATTTATCTTTAATAAAACGATTCTGGCCTAAGTTTAAATAAAGGTGGTATGCCAAAATTATCGGGAGGTAGGGACGCACGGCTCGTGCGTCCGCATAATTCATTTAGAAACAGACGATTACCTGCGGACGCACGA
>CAJMDR010000312.1 GCA_905212215.1 uncultured Porphyromonadaceae bacterium | reverse complement strand
ATTATCTGCGGAGAGCGTGGTCTTTTCATGTCGCGATAGGCTTGGAATGCGGAGTTACTGTAACGGTTTAGCTGCGTTGGGGGCATCGGGTACAGCCATGCCGGGAATGGCGTCGACACGTTGTGAGGCCTTGGTGGCCAATACTGTCTTCACATCGAGTCTGGCTGCCAGATCCATGGCGTCCACTACCTTCCCGTAAGGTACCCTTGTGTCGGCGTAGATGGCTACGGGACGCAGGGAATCGGTCTTATGCACTGTCTGCAGGTCGGCGCCGAGCTGTGCCAGAGAAAGTGGTCCGCGGGGTTTCGAGGCCGAGGTGTCGTTGCGGTCCTGTACGAAGTAGTAGAGGCTGTCGGCAGTGATGTATATCTCAGATACCGGCTTTGCTGAACTCTGCTCTCCGCTCTGCGGCAGGTTGACGTCGAGAGCCGTAGGGAACACCAGGGTGGAGGTGACCATGAAGAATATCAGCAGCAGGAAGATGACATCCGTCATCGACGACATGGAGAACGTGGTCAGGTTCTGTAACGGACGTTTGATAGCCATCTTCTCATAGTTTTGTGATGGATGAGCGAGTCGCTGTGGCAGGCTCGTTGAGCAGGTCCATGAAGTCCATGGTGCGGGCTTCCATGATGTTTATGATGCGGTTGAGGCGCGTGGTGAGGTAGTTGTAGGCGAACATTGCCAGGATACCTACCACCAGGCCTGCCACAGTGGTAACCAACGCCTGGTATATGCCCGACGAAAGCACCGTGATGTTTGCTGCGGTGCCGCTCTTGGCAAGGGCGAAGAATGCCTCTATCATACCAACCACGGTGCCGAGGAAGCCAAGCATAGGTGCTCCTGCGGCGGTGGTGGAGAGCCATGTCATGCCGCGGCTCAGCTTCGCGCTCTCCAGGTTGCCCTGGTTCTCTATGGCGCCCAACACATCCTGAATGGGACGGCCTATGCGTTCCACGCCCTTGAGCATCATGCGGCTGACGGGGGTGTCGGCGACGGTGCAGAGATTGTCGGCGCTCTTCAGATCGCCGCTCTTGATGTATTCACGCAATTTCTGCATGAAGGCGGTGTCTACCTTCCCCGCCTTGGCAAGCACTATGCAGCGCTCTATGAACACGTAGATGCTCACTAAGAGCAGCAATGCCAACGGTATCATGAGATAGCCGCCGTCCATGGTAAGATCCCAGAGCGATAGTTTGTCAGGTGTCATAATATCTTGTCAGTTTCAGATTCTTGTCAGTTTAGGTAGTAGGGTGCGTGCTGAGGTCGCACGGATAATTTATTTCAGCGCGTCGAGATAGCGTTTCAGCACAGTAGCAATGCCATCGTAAAGAGCTTCGCTGATAATGGCGTGCCCTATCGACACTTCGTCTAACTTCGGCAGCATTTGGTGGAAATAAGCTAAGTTGCGGCTGTTGAGGTCATGTCCGGCATTTACCCCGAGGCCACATTCGGCAGCCACGGCCGACGCCTCTATGAAGGGCTTCACCGCCGCCTCGCGGTCAGTGTCGTAGTTGTCGGCATATGGCTTGGTGTACAACTCAACCCTGTCGGCTCCCGCCTGTTTCGCGGCTCGAATCTGCTCGGGGTCGGGTGCTACGAAAATGCTTACGCGGATGCCGGCTTCCTGCAGACGGCGAACTATTGAGCTGAGGAACTCCATGTTGGCTTTCACATCCCATCCTTCGGAGGTGGTGAGCACATCGGCGGCGTCTGGCACTAAAGTTGCCTGGGTAGGACGGTTTGCGAGCACAAGCGTCATGAATTCTTCGGAAGGATACCCCTCAATGTTGAATTCTGTCTTCACCAACGGACGCAGCAACGCCACGTCGCGGCGGGTTATATGGCGTTCATCGGGACGTGGATGGACCGTTATACCCTGTGCTCCGAGGGCCTCGCAGTCTACGGCAAACTTCTGCACATCAGGCATGTTCTCGCCTCGTGCATTGCGCAGCGTGGCGACCTTGTTTATATTCACGCTAAGCCTGGTCATGGTAGTTTTTAGCTCAAAAAACAAATTTTAACACCGCCTTTCTTGCGTGGGCGGCATGGTTTTTGTATCTTTACACTGTGAAACGTTGCGGCAATGAGCCGTAGACGTTCCAAAACACAAAATTACTAAAAAAATCCCACATACGCAAAGGTAATTCCGGCAGCAGTGAGGAATTCCGCTGTCCCGGGAAATGTAAAGCCCTTTTTGATTGTTTACATAATATATACTTGACAATAATGACTGTAAAAGATTATATGCGTCCTCCTTCGGACGGTAGCGTACCCCGCCGCAGGGTGGGGGAGAATTGTAATATTCTGCAATCGTTGATTCTATGGAACGAGGCGAAGGACCATGTCCTCGATGTCACCGACAGCGAAGGAAGGATTTCCGGTACTCTTACCTCCGATGGAGTGGCGCAGGCCTTGGCCGATATCTTCACTCCCTCTCCCGGCTCTTCGCTGGTAAGGGTGGAGTGCAAGGCTTCCGATTTCTCCGCCTCGCTGTTGGGAAGAGCGGTGGAGGATGCCGACATAGCGCTTTTAGGATTGTGGCGTATGCCTTCGGATGATTCCGGAATGGCAAATGTATTGCTGATGCTCGATGCCACGAATCCCTCGGCGGCCTGCAGGTCGCTGCGGCGCTTCGGGTTTGAGACTTATCCTTTGCAGGGTACTCCCGATGCCGATATGCAGACAGCCCTGGAGCATATCTCGGCACTGAAAATGTTTCTGGAAATTTAGATTATTATGGAAGCCGGATTCCTTCCCGAATTGATTACCATCTACGGCAATACGTCGCAGAGCGCCCGCATAGCCGAGATCGCATTGTTTATAAACCAGTTGCGTAAGGCGGGAATACCGTTGGAGATATGGAGCGAGTTCGCCGGTTATCTTCAGAAACGCAATGTGAATGTGGAAGGGATACGGCGCGTGGAGGAGCCGTCGGAGAACAGCGGTATGGTGCTTACCCTTGGCGGCGACGGCACTCTGCTTCATGCCGCCGCATGGTGTGGCATACGGAGACTCCCTCTGCTCGGGATAAATACCGGGCATCTCGGTTTCCTGACTGCTTACACGCTGAGCGAGACGCATCTGCTGATTCCGGATTTGCGTGGAGGCAACCTCGTTACTGAACGTCGCACTCTGCTCCAGCTCTCTTCTCCGGAACCGGGGAAAGCGACTCTGCCTGCTGATTTATGGCCCTGTGCCCTCAATGAGGTGGCGGTGCTGAAAGCTGACAGTTCA
>CAJMDR010000311.1 GCA_905212215.1 uncultured Porphyromonadaceae bacterium | reverse complement strand
TGGTTCAAAATCAAGAGCAAGAGCAACGCCAAGAGGCAAGCCTCTTGCACGGGGACAAAAGCGGGAATGGAGGAAAAAAGGAGCACCCGGGAGGCTTGAGAAGCTTCCGGGTGCTCTAATTTTGGTAGAGGAGAGTGAAGAGGGAGAGGGGAGAAGAGAGAGGAGAGAGGAGGGGGGTAGATAGGAGGAGAGGGAGATAAGGGGTTAGGGTTGGGTGATGATGAGTTTGCGTGTGGCTGTGGTGCCGTCGAGGTAGCGGATGCGTGCTATGCAGGGCTGTCCGGGTACGGGGGCGGCAAGGCGTAAGCCTGCAAGGTCGTAATACTCTATGGTCTCTATCTCTTTGGCATCGTCAGCCGGGTTGTCAATGCCGAGTGTTATTACATTCACTTTATAAGTGCGCGTGAGAGGATTCTCTGTGTCGATAGTAGAGACTGTGAGAGTATGTTCACCAGTCTTGAGGTTTCTTACTTTTCCGTTTTCGTAGAGTTGCAATCCAGGAGAAGCAGTCCATTTTACGTTCGGCAAGATTCCTACGAAGAAGGGGTTGTTTACCGAGAACGCGCTGTCGTTTTCATGGAACTCTATATCGGCGGCGTAGAAGTCGCTTAGTTTTGTTGAATCGACAAATGCGAGAACCGGGAGGCAAGCTTTACGGTAGATGAAGTTTTCGCCGAGAGGTGCGTTGTGCATTTTTGCACCACTAAGCCCTACTGCAAGCGAGTCGTTGGGAATAGGTTTCAGCACTGTGCTGTAGAAGTAAGTGCTGTCTACTCGCATCAGTGACGGGTCAATAGGATTCCTTGTGTCGACGAATGATGAGATAATGGCTACGTTGGAATAGCGTTTTGCAGTGTCGTTAACCACAATCTGGCCAGCATTGAAGCTGCGGAGAATGGTAGTGCCTCCACGGTCGTTGCTGTGCATGGCGGCATTAATACCAGCGGCATCGTCGGGAGCTGTGATTGTGCCGAAGTTATAACATTCATCGATGACTACAGGACCATAACCTCCCCAGATACCTGCAGCACCGAAACCTTTGGCGGATACAGTGCGGGAAAGGGTTACGTTGCCGTAGTTCACTGCCTGCGATACTTCAGCAACAGGCATTGCTCCGGTACCGAAGATGCCGGCCGCGCAAGGCACGTTGCTCTCTACATTACCGGAGTTCCAGATGCGTTTTGCCGTGGAACAGAAGGAGCCTGCGAAACCGCCGACACCGCTTGAGGTCAGGTCGTCTTTCTCTTTTACTACCTTTACATTTCCAGTGTTGTAGCAGTCGTAGACTTCACCGCTGTTAATTTTACCGGCAAAACCACCTGTAGACTGCGCCTCGTTGTAAATTTCGCCATTGTTCCAGGAATTTCTTGCAACCGAAGGATAAGCAGTAGAAGAGCCCATCTGTCCGATGACGCCACCTACACCATAGGCAGTAGAGCTGAAACCGGAGATTTTACCAGTGTTGTAGCAACTGTCGACGGTACATCCGTTGGAGATCTGGCCTATGATACCAGCAGTATAACTCTTTCCACGAATGTTACCGGTGTTAACGCAACGGATTATATAGCTTAAGCCGCTGCCCTGCGTGGAAGCCGCAATACCGCCAACGGTGCCACCATTGGGCACGGATATATCGGCTGTGTTGACACAATCGGTGATACGGCCTGTCTTACCGAGTCTGCCTGCTATGCCGCCAACCTGCTGACGGCCGTTGATGGTGCCTTCGTTACGGCTGGTGGAAACAGTACCTGCGAGATTTCCTACGAAACCGCCGATATACTGCTGACCAGTCCAGGTGGTGCCAGAGGTGTTTTTGTACTGGCCAACTGTTCCCTTGTTAACGCAACTGTCGATGGCTGAACCAAGATCGGACTGCCCGGCAAAACCGCCTACATAATTATAGTTGGTAGCATAGGATGGGCAGACAGCGCCTTCGAAAGTAGAGCCGAGGATAAGCGAACCATCGTACATCTGACCTGCGAAACCACCAGGATAACCGCTTTTGCCGTCAATCCTCATGCGTGAAACGCAGTGCGAAATCTTGCCGTAAAGCTTTCCGGCGAAACCTCCTGTGTAGCTGTGTCCCTTTATCTCGCCTTCCAGAGTAAGGTCATGAACATTAGCTTTAGAGCCGAGGATACCGAAGAAGCCGATATATTTGCCGGTCTTAGAAGCCTCGTCAACGTAAGAGAAAGCTGAGATTTTCTTTCCGTTACCGTTGAAATTGCCCTGGAACTGCGCACCGGTAAAGGCGATGGGAAGGAACTTGGCGGTGTCGGGATAGACGATGTCGTTTTCGACGCGGAAGAAGTAGCCTTCATAGTCCATGCCCGATTCCTTCATGAAATTGCTCAGCAAAGAGAGATCGGAGTGCGATTTGATGAGGAATGGTGAATCCTGAGAGCCAGAGCCAGCAAGGATAGCCTTGATAGCTTTTACTGGATAGGATTTGGTGTAACCGCCCGTCATAATGGCATTGAGCGTGTCGGCTGCCATGTTCAGGTTGCCGATGTTTGCCATGAGCGAACCGTTTCTTACGGAGAAAAGCGAGTCACCTTTGAGAGACCAGACAATACCTTGAGCGGATGAGAGCTGGATGGGACGTATTACGTTAGTCCGTTTCTCGCCCTTAGCGAAGAGCATGTAGATAGCACGGCGTGCTTTGCCGGCAGATTCTTCGGCATAGGCTTTCAGAGAAGGATATGCATTTGAGGAGAAAGAGAATTTATCCTTGTCGAGGCCTTTTGGAATGATCGTTGTTACGAGTTCGGCTGTGGCTACACTGTTGAAGCCCTGGCTGAGGGATGAGCAACCATCCATGTTGTTCACAGCAGCATCGAAGAAGTTAGCCACAATGTTTCCGCGACCGTTAGAGTAACCTGCCACACCGCCAATGGTGGTTGCATCGGAGATTACGAGGCCGGAAGAGATACACTGAGTGATGTCACCGAGGCCGTTACCGTTGGAGTTTGAGCCAATCACACCGCCCACATATTCGGCGCCGGTTATTGTACCTGAGTTTACACAAAGATTCAGCGAGCCTGCGGAAGCTCCAGCCACGCCACCGATATATTTCCCGGCAGCAGTTATGTCACCGTCGTTCTGACATTCAGAGACTGCACCCATGTTCTGGCCTACTATACCGCCTACATAGTCGTTGTCGGCTTTGATGTCGGCGCCATTGTAGCAACGTTCCACCGATGCTCCTTCCTCAAGATGGCCGACGATACCACCGATACGGTCGTGTCCGGC
>CAJMDR010000310.1 GCA_905212215.1 uncultured Porphyromonadaceae bacterium | reverse complement strand
CCGTACCACCGCCAATACCGAAGAATATGTCGGCACCGACACCGCCGCCCATCCCCGAAGCGCTGCAGAAAATGGTGCCGCCTCCTGTGGGCAAGGCATTGCAGAAACAGCAGGCCATGCTGCGCAGCCAGTTCGAGCAATACCGCCGCATGGCGGAATCATTGCCGCTGAGAGGGATGCGCAAGAAAACAGCGCTGACGATAGCAGAGACTTACCGGAAGGTATTGAAGAACCTCAATCTCGACTGCAGCGAGGTGGATAGCTTCATCAGCAAGCTGAAATCAGAAAACTAAGAGTTTCAAACTATACTAAAAAGAATACCATGTCAAGATTCAATCTCCGGAAGGATGAGGCGGTATCGATGTCGCGCGTTCGCTCCGCCTTCAACCTCGACAAGGACGACGACCTGAATCACATTCGCGTGGACCTGCGCTGGAAAGGTGCCGACCTTGACGCCCAGGCTTTCTGCCTCGGTGCCAACGACGGGATTATAGAAGACGCCGATTTCGTTTTCTACAACTCGGAAAACCGTACCCAGCTCCCGCAACCGGGCGAGAGCGACACAGCATACATGCAGCGCGTAACGGTGGTCCCGTTCGACAAGGCTGTCTATGGCACGAAACGTAAATGGCTGGAAATGACAGCACCTCTGAGCTTCGACGGCAGCGTGACAGGCTCTTTCGATGACCGCAAAGGCGGCGAAGGCGAGACCATCCGTGTGGATCTGAGCAAGGTGCGTCCCGGAATAGAGAAGATTGTCTTCACCGTTACGGTGTACGGCGACAAGACATTCCGCGATGTGAAGGATGCGTCGATAGTCTTCATAAATGCCGACACAGGCGATGAACTGGCTTCCTATGCCATCAACAGGGAGTTCGCCGACGAGACCGCCTTGGTAGCGGGCGCGTTGCGCAACAACGACGAGGGCGAATGGGAGTTTGTGGCCGTAGGTGAAGCGTATGACGGCGGCTTGCAGACGCTGGTGGATATTTACGCACCCTAATATTTTCGGGTGTCTTTTCGAGGGTGTGACCTGAAGGCGCTTCTGCTTCAAGCCTACAGAATAAAAGGTGCTTCCGCGGAGGCACCTTTTTTGCGGCGGGTCAGAACTTTAAAGCAGACTGAGCCGTTAGAGTTTTATAAGGAAACAAAATGAATTATTGCTATGAAACACATTCTACGTACACTGTTGATAGCTACGGTGGCGCTCTTCGCCATGGGTGGCCTGACGTCGTGCGACGACGGTGACGACGGATACTGGTGGGGTCCGTCGGACGACAACACTTACTATGACACCAATCTGAAAGGTACCTGGCAGCTTATCCAGATTAACAATACTACCGTTACGCCCAATGAAACGAACTACCTCCAGTTCGGCAACGGCGGCAGAGGGTATTATTATTACTTGGAACAGGGCATGCGCATGGTGGAGCGTACCCGCTGGATCTGTAATGCAGGCTATTACCGCGACACCATCACTATCCGTTATGCCAACGGTCGTGTGGCGACGATGAACTACTGGTTCACCGAGGGCGCGAACTATCTGTATCTGAACTGGACAACCTCAAATCAGGGACAGTATACCTACGTGTATCGCTATGTAGGCAACGTTATTCCCTGGTAGTCAGCGTTTGCGGCGTGTAACGAGCATTGCCAGGGCGTAGAAGAGGGCCATTAGGATGACGATGCACGCCGAGGCGGGTACACCGAGGTACCATGCGGCGGCAAGACCGCCCAGACAGGCCGTCAGAGAGATGACGGCGGAATATATCAGCAGCCGGCTGTAGGAGTGCGTGAAGCGCTCGGCGGTGGTCTGCGGCAACGAGACAAGGCTCATAAGCAGCATAATGCCTATGAGCCTTATTCCTAATACTATGCCCACAGCCACCATGAGGGTCATGATGAGGTCTACGGCGGCGACGGGGAGGCGGCGTGTGCGTGAGAAGGCTTCGTCGAAGCTCACCGTTACTATGAGGCGGTGGAAGAGGATGCTGAAAAGTGCCAGCACTACGGTGTATGCGAGCAAGAGCCATAGGTCGGGTGCGGCGACGGTGAGGACGTTGCCGAAGAGGAATGTGTTCAGCTCGGGGGCGTTGCCGTTGCTGAGGAAGACGAAGAGTATGCCGAGAGCCATTCCCAAGGCCCAGATGGAGGCAATGGCGGAGTCGGAACGCATGGTTCGTGAGAGACTACGCGCCCCCCAGGCGCCTCCCAAGGCGAAGACAAGGGCTCCCAAGGCGGGGGAGAAGCCGAGCCAGTATCCTAAGCCCAGGCCACCGAAGCAGGTATGGGTGATGCCGCCCGCTATGAATACCTGTCGGCGGGTGACGATATATGTACCGGCAAATGACATGGCGACGGCAAGCATGACAAGTGCCAGGAGGGCATGGAGGACGAAGGTGTAAATGGCTTATTTAGAATTTAGAATGCTTATATGATTAAGGATTCAGGAGGAGAAGTAGCTCGTCGCGGATTTCGGGGGGCAGGGCAATGTTTCGCTGCTCGAGGGAACGGCTCCAGCCCCAGGCATCTTCGGGACGGAGGGTGAGCACCACATCGCGCAACATCTCTACCTCGGTGTCGGAATAGGATTCCGGGTCGCGGTTGGCGAGGACATCCAATTCCTCGTCGTCGTAGTATTCGGGGGCTTCCGAGGGGGGAGGCGTATTTTTTCTCACAAACGGCGTGCAGGCCGCAACAGACTTGGGGGGCGCTTGAGGGCAGGGTTTGAGTACTATGAGTACTATGATTTTGCCCAGAACTCCCAGTGCTCCCAGTGCTTCCAGAACTCTCAGTGCTTCCAGAACTCCCAGAGTGGGAACGGGGTTTGCGGCGGTCGTAGTAGAAGAGCAGAAGCCCTACGGCTACCAATACTAACAATATTACCAAAGCGCCTTGCATGTCAGTCTGTTTTTTCGGTGTTGAATGAAAGTGCCGCGAGCTGGCGGTAGTAGGCGGGAAAGGACTTCGCCACACACTCGGCGCCAAGTAAGGTAATGCCTCCCTCTAAGGCGGCGGCACACGGCGCGAAGGCCATTGCTATGCGGTGGTCGCCGTGGCAGTCTATGAGTTGAGGAGTTGAGGAGTTGATGAGTGGATGAGTGGAGGAGTTGATGATGAGGGCGGAATCGGTTGCGGCAACGTCGAAACCCATGGCGGCAAGGGGAGCGGAGAGGGAAACGAGGCGGTCGCTCTCTTTTACCCTGAGGTGTGCTATGCCTTCCAGACGCATCTTTCTTCCGGCAAAGGCAGCGGCTACCGCCACGGCGGGAACAAGGTCGGGAATGGC
>CAJMDR010000309.1 GCA_905212215.1 uncultured Porphyromonadaceae bacterium | reverse complement strand
ACCTGCTCTACCTGACGATCAAGAACCACTCGTTCAGCGACGGCAACAAACGCATTGCCGCCACACTTTTCCTGTGGTTTCTCAACGGCAACGGGATTCTGTATAATGATGATGGCACAAAACGCATCGCCGACAACACTCTTGTCGCCCTCACCCTGATGATTGCCGAAAGCCGTTCAGAAGAAAAGGACACGATGGTCAAAGTAATCGTCAACCTCATCAACAAAAACAACTGACACCTTTTGTCCCGCCAATAATACCCCTTCAAAATATACGGCAAGAATAAAAGACATAAAGACACAAAAACAGGTTTTGTCTTTATGTCTTTCTGCCCCAAATTCCCACTATAATATGCGGCTAATTAACTCGTCTTCAAACATTTACTTGTGGCAATTCATTATAATATTAAAATATTTTAGTAACTTTGCCACACCAAACAAACCCTATATGGACAAAACAATCGCACGAAATATAAAGAAATTAAGAGAGACTGCCCGATACACTCAGAACGAGGTTGCATAAGATCAGCCGCTGGATTTACAAGAGCATACAGCGCCTTGTATGTTTTGAGGCCGGCAATAAGGCAATTATAATCAAAAGAATAATCCTGTATGGAATCCAAGTATTGAGTTTCTACACATTAATAAGAAAGGGAATCAGCATATGTTTTGTTCATATACTCGTTTATGGCTTTTTCCTGTATCTCGTCTTTGCTTTTACATGAAGAAAAACACATTGAGTAAAGCAAGCTCAACATGATCATAATTGTATTACTTAATCTTAAGACTTGTCTCATTGCGCAAATTTAGCAAAATCTCCAGACTTCTCCATTATCTTCCCAAAATCTCTTTATAAAAGCAATCATTTCACGCCCATTGTTGGTTAATAAAACTGCCCATAATCTATGTAAAGCATCAAACACATTGGGAACATTTATAAGTTTTATTAATTTTGCATCGAATAAGTAATAATTCAATCCGAAACATCATGGGCATGCCTTGGTATTATTTTCTGTTATATGTAGTTGTCGGAATCCTACTGCTTTGGGTTTCCGACAGAGTACATTTCCTCAAGTCGAAGGAGTTACGTTACTTTATCGTCATCTTCGTTTATTCCTTCATATTCTGGATAATATATGACCTCGTTCTCGCCCAGAAATAACCTCGCCGCCGAGAACTCGAACATCACAAGCAATTATCCTGAACCGATTGATTTCTCAATCATTCTTACGTTGAAAATTTTGAGAAATAATGGAATATAGAAAAGCTGTGCCGCAAGTCTGAGGTACTGCGGCACAGCTTTATGGTTTATCGGGGTTGCTTTATGACGGCATCGGAATCAGGTGTCGATGTCGGCGTATTTGGCGTTGTCTTCGATGAACTCGCGGCGCGGCGCTACCTGCTCGCCCATAAGAATGGAGAAGGTGCGGTCCGCTTCGGCGGCATCGACTATGGTTACCTGCTTCAGCAGACGATGTTCCGGGTCCATGGTGGTCTCCCACAGCTGGTTGGGCATCATCTCGCCAAGACCTTTGTAGCGCTGCAAGGCAAGCTTGTTCTGGTCGCCGCCGCAGAAACGGTCTATGAAAGTCTGTACCTGACGGTCATCCCAGGCATACTCTTCGACCTTGTTGCGCCCTTTGGTGGTGCATTTGTACAACGGCGGAGCGGCGATGTAAAGGTATCCCTGCTCTATGATGGGACGGATACGGCGGAAGAAGAATGTCATGAGCAACGTGGCGATGTGGGCTCCGTCCACGTCGGCATCGGTCATGATGATGATCTTGTGGTAGCGGAGCTTGCTCATGTTCGGCTCTTTGGAGTCCTCCTCGGTGCCGATGGTAACGCCGAGAGCCTTGAACATATTCACTATCTCCTCGCTCTCGAACACCTTGTGGTCCATTGCCTTCTCCACATTGAGAATCTTGCCGCGCAACGGAAGAATGGCCTGATAATGCGGGTTTCTGCCCTGCTTTGCGCTGCCTCCTGCGGAGTCACCCTCGACGAGGAAGAGTTCGCACTCTGCTGCATCGCGACTGTTGCAGTCAGCCAGTTTACCAGGTAATCCTGCGCCGCCGAGAGGAGATTTACGCTGCACTTTCATGCGGGCGTTGTAGGCGGCATGACGTGCCTGGGCAGCCAGCACTACCTTGTCTACAATCACCCTTGCCTCCTTGGGATGTTCTTCCAGATAATAGCGCAATGCCTCGCCAACGGCTGTCTGCACCACGCCCATTACCTCGTTATTACCGAGCTTGGTCTTGGTCTGGCCTTCGAACTGCGGCTCGGCTACCTTAACGGATACTACGGCGGTGAGGCCGTCGCGGAAGTCCTCCTTGCTCAGTTCAATGTTCTTGAGCTTGTCGAGGAGATGATTCTCGTCGGCATACTTCTTCAGTGTGGAAGTGAGGCCACGACGGAATCCGGTGAGGTGTGTGCCGCCCTCTATGGTGTTGATGTTGTTGACGTAGGAGAATATATTCTCGTTGAAGGCAGTGTTATAGGTCATCGCCACCTCCACAGGCACACCGTTGCGCTCCGTCTTCAGGTGAATCACATCGTTGATGAGCGGATCTTTGCCCTGGTCTATGTAGCGCACGAACTCCTTCAGACCTTCCTCACTGTGGAATATCTGGCTGCGTGCCTTTCCTTCCTCGTCGCGGTCACGTTCGTCGGTGAGGGTAAGGGTTATTCCGGCATTCAGGAAAGCGAGGTCGCGAAGGCGGTTTGCCAGCGTGTCGTAGTCATAAACCGTTTCGGAGAAGATTGTCGGGTCGGGATGGAAAGTGATGGTGGTACCGGTATTGTCGGCAGTTCCTGTAACGATGAGTTCACTTGTGGGATGCCCTTTGCTGTATTCCTGCATGTACACCTTGCCTTCGCGGCAGATGTCGGCACGGAGATAATCGCTGAGCGCGTTGACGCAGCTCACACCCACGCCATGCAGACCGCCGGAGACCTTGTACGAGCCTTTGTCGAACTTACCGCCGGCATGCAGCACGGTAAGCCCCACTTCCAGAGCCGGTTTGTGGAGCTTGGGGTGCATGTCCACGGGGATGCCTCGGCCATTGTCCACCACACGGATAGAGTTATCTTCGAGAATAGTTACGTCGATATGGTTTGCAAATCCTGCAAGAGCTTCGTCGATGGAGTTGTCCACCACCTCGTAAACCAGATGATGAAGACCGCGGTTGCCGGTATCGCCGATATACATGGAAGGGCGTTTACGGACCGCCTCGAGGCCTTCGAGGACTTGGATGTTGTCTGCGGCGTAATGGTTCTGCTGTTCCACGGCGCCGTTCTG
>CAJMDR010000308.1 GCA_905212215.1 uncultured Porphyromonadaceae bacterium | reverse complement strand
TGCGTGCCAGGTTACCTTTGTCTGTGGAATTGGCGGCCACCACTTTCAGAAGGTCTATATAGGGCGTCAGAGCCTGTGTGCTTCCCGGTTTCAGCTTCATCACAGGATCCATGTATCCCTTTATCAACAACGGCTGAATATCGTCAAGCGTGGTGGCTATACGGTCTTCGAGACGTTCGGTGCAACCCAACACCGTTACTACAAGCGGTTCCTCTCCTTCCGCTTCGAACCCGGTGAGATAGCTGCCGGGACGCAGAAAGCCCATGGAATTGGGTTCCAGACGGTACTTGCCCACATCCACCTGCATTGTAGCCACTCCACTGTGCACCATCACCACCAGCAACGCATCGAAACGGACAGGATAGAACTGGTTGATGTCGGCTGTCATCTGTCCTTCATACAGCCAGATGTCAGGTCCCAGCGGGCTGCCGAAAGAGGCTTGGCCCAGTTCCGCCAGAGTCAGTGTACGTGATGTGTCCCCGTCAGTCATTGGTGATTATGCCGCAGTTGCGTCTGCGCTTGAAGGCACGGAAAACAAAACCTATATGTCGTCCTATGGTAGGCAACAGTCCGTAATGACCAGCCATAATACTGAACCTCTCGCGTAGCGATGAGAGTTTATGTGCGCCGGTAAGTCCGCCGTCAAGGTAATGTATAGTCACACAGCGCAGATTCTCGCATTTGCCCGGTTCTGTCTTTTTAAGGCACTGCACACACCAGTCATAGTCCGATGACCAGCGATAGTTGGTGTTGTATTCCGGTGCCAAATCCTTTCGCACCATAAAAGCCTGATGGCATACCAGCATACCGGCACTGAAACTCTGTGCCGTCAGTATCTTGGGAGCAGAGAGATGCCTCGGACGAAGAAGCGTTCCGGCAGCATCCACCACCACGGTGTCGCCATAGATGATGTCGGGGTCTTTTTCTGCTGCGAGCGCATATCGCCTCAGGGTGGCGTTGGTAGCGAATCTGTCGCCGGCATTAAGGAAGATGACATATTTTCCCCTTGCCATGCGCAACCCCTTGTTCATTGCATCGTAGAGACCTTTGTCGGGCTCCGAGAGTATGCGCAGAGAAGGTGTTGAATAACGCCGTGCCAGCGCCAGAGTAGCGTCTGTGCTGGCTCCGTCAATGATTATATGTTCAAAGTCAGAGCATTGTTGTTGCTGCATTGACTGCATGGTGGCAGGCAATGTGGCGGCGGCATTATAAGTTACCGTAATGACGGAAATAAGCGGCGTAGTATTCATGTCGTAGGTTAAATTAGAGAGGGAAAAACTTGTTTAGGATATTTCCTACGGCAAAGGTAATAAAAATTTTGACAACAGAGCATTTCCGGTCCGCATTGGCAGGTCGACTCTACACCGACAAACTTATAAAGAGTGCATTTTGTGCTGTGTGAATAATTAGTAACTTTCCTCTAAAACGTATTTCAGTGTAAGAGATAATATCTTCCAAAAACACACAAGCACTGAGACAACTACACATAAATTCTTGTTCCGGCAGTCATCGTGACAGCGGAATACAGATAAAAGATTGTTACTTTCCTCTACAAACTTGGTTTGCTTATGCCGGTGTCCAACTCCTTTCGATGCTTTTGCAAATTTGTAAACCGGGCTGCGATGCACCACAAAGTTAATTACATTACACAGGAAGGTATGTCGAGTGACTATCGGCTGACAGTCGCTTCGAGTCTTTTGATTTGCTCCTCCATCTCCTTCTGTTCCTCGATTCTCTTGAGGTAGATGTCTATGAAGTCCTGCTCTTTGGAAAGCATGTGCCACAGGGCGACAAGAATTTTTCGGGCTATGGCTACCTGTATCTTCATCATGTCAACCCCCGTTTCCGCAATTATTGCCGTGGCCGCGCGTTCCTTGACTCCGGGGATTGTCTGAATACGTCTGTACTGCTCGGGGAAATGCTCCTGGCATAATGCTGTCAGTTCCTTCTGGCATTCCTCAATCCTCAATCTGTCGCTCGATGGTATCGATGACTTCCTTTGTCTGACGGAATATCGTGATGTCGGTTTTTGAAAACGACCCTGTTACTGCTGCTGTGATTGTATTGCGGCCATGCTTGTTGACGGTTCGTCCGTGTACCATTTTAACCAGTTCTTCCGGATTGGTGATGCCATTTATGATTCCATGCAACACAGATTGATAACTTTTGGATTTGATGGTGGAGACGTAGTTGCTCAGGCGGAATCCACATCGTTGAAATGCGGCGTCGAGTTTGTTGCAGTTGTAGGTCATGTCTTCGTTGAGATCCATGATGCGTCGGTTCAGCTTGCGCATGTCCTGAACTATGGGTTCAGGCACGAAACTGCCCTTGATAAGATTCTTCAGAAGACACTCTGCTATCCACTGCGCATCCCTGACATCGCTTTTGCGGCCAGGGAGCTGCTTGATGAAGTATGGGTTCACAAGCTTGAGTTCCATTGACTCGCAAAGCTCGTTCCACACCGGCACCCAGTAGACTGCCGTGCTTTCCATAGCGGCTTCTGTCACGCCTCGATTCTCCCTGTCATCACACATCTGACGGGGTTCGGGGGTCAGCACCCCGTAGGTCTTTTCAAAAATAATGGCCTCATCATGACCCATAATACAAAGATATATGCTATCTTTGTGGACATCAAGGCCGGCGACTGTTCGGTTCCTGTCCATATATTTGTTGTTTAATTCCTCCAAATATAGTAAAATTGTGACTTAGAGCACGTCGGAGGGGACGGGAATCAAGGCGCCAGCCTTGATTTTTTTATGCTGCCGGTGTAAAAATCTCAGGATTTTTATCTAAATTTGTATTTTGAAAAACTCATATAGGCAGAGGCCGGGCAACATTGCAATGATTCTCAGGCTCTGCTGAATACTGTTTTTCACCGCAACTTAACAATCTAAACCACTCACAAGCATGAAGACACAGCCCGATAAGATCCTGGCCGAGAAACTGCTGCAGATCAACGCCATCACCCTTCAGCCTGACAATCCGTTTGTATGGGCTTCGGGATGGAACTCACCCATCTATACCGACAACCGCAAAGCACTCTCCTATCCCGACTTGCGCACTTTCATCAAGATAGAGCTGTGCCGCCATATTCAGGAGGATTTTCCCGATTGTCAGGTAGTGGCCGGAGTAGCCACCGGAGCAATCGCCATGGGCGCCATCGTGGCCGACACTCTCGGCTTGCCGTACGTCTATGTACGTTCCACCCCTAAAGACCACGGTATGGAAAACCTCATCGAAGGCAATCTGAAACCTGGTTCCAAGGTAGTGGTGATAGAAGACCTGGTAAGTACAGGCGGTTCC
>CAJMDR010000307.1 GCA_905212215.1 uncultured Porphyromonadaceae bacterium | reverse complement strand
AGCGAGCTAATTTTGGAACATAGAACTGAACACCCTATTTATTAAACTTGAACTTTTACCAGGGTTTGAAGGTTTTCAAAATGTATAACCAATATAGAATTAAATTTATGGCAAACGAAACACAAAATCCATCAGACGTCCTTGTCAAGACAGGCTCTTTTATTCTCAATGTGAAGCCTGACGCACAGGCTGAAGCAGATGGAAAGACTCTGAATCAGCTTCTGGCATTCCTGCAATTCTATAAAGCGCCAAACAGTCCTGTTGTTGATAAAGATGAAGAAGAAAAAATTTACGGAACCTGGAAGAATGATCTTGGTCCTCATCTTCATCGGGAAGGCGTATATCTCACTACTCCGATCAGAATAAACCTTTCGGAGGGTGAATACAACATAACAACGGTGGTCAGGGTATTCACCATGGCCGATTTTGAGATTATCGGGAAAGGACCTGAGACAGAGATCCGTTTCCATAGATATGATTTCGAGAAGGAGCCGTATATATGTTATAATGACATCTACAAAATGGGCAGGGACCGTGTCGTTCTCTTTGCTTCTCCATGGAAGGCTGAGAATATTACAGCCTGCAAAAGGGACAATATACTGACCCTTAAGAATTTCGCGGCGAGAATGGAGAATGTATTGTGGTTCCCACATAAGTTTAGATATTTTGATTCAGTCACTAATGAGGAGAAGGAGGGAGAGTCAGCCGTCGGCGTCTTGTTCTCATACGCCAACTTCCACAAGGCGATGTTGTCAAGTCTTGACATCGAGGTGACAAAGAGCGGCGAGGTGACACTCATTGACGCGGACGAATGTGACCATCAGACAATCACCGACAATCGTCTCTATCTCGACAACTGGAACGACCGGACCACCGGCAAATGGAACCGGCAACGCGAGCAAGGCGTCGGTCTCCAGGTCCGGGGAGACAATGAATCTGTTTTCATAGCCCGCAACACGTTCATAAAGCATGGCAACGACGAGGCGCTCGCATTCCTGGGAGGAGGAATCAGCAATTATTCAGATGTCATCAGGCATGAGGATATAAGGGTTGTTGACAACACCTTTACATATTTAGATGCCGGGCCGCTCATGCTGTCACCGGACAAACCGGTGGTGCCTGACGTGCCTGTCACTCCCGTCGGCGGGGAAAGCGACGCGGCGGCAGAAGGCACGGCAATCCCGGACACACCGGGAGACATCGTTGTCTCCAGAGACCGCGAGGTACATAAGAATGATGTCCTTGTCAGCTTCCTGCCGTATGGCGGGTGCCGCTCGTTATGGAAGAACGTGCTGTTCGAGGGGAACATATTCCATCTGGAAGGGCCGGTGGACACCGCCGTCACCATGACTCTCGCGGTAAATGACAGCCGGAGGGACGAATGTGAGAATGTGGCGTTCGCGAACAACACTTTCTATCATACCTATCATGACAGCGGTCTGCCAGCAGGCAACGACGCCCACCCTTACAGGTCTTCCTCCTCGTTCTTTTTCAACATTCTTAAGGCAGACAACGCAGAGGCGACAATGCATGTCGACGGATTTCCGCCGGTGACATTCTGCGGCAACAGGATCTTCTATTCTCAGCATACGGAGGACAAACACGACAAAGAAGCCCCTGAGACCATACGTGCCTACGAGCACTCCTGCTTCCAGGTTCGCGGAGGTTGTGTCGACATCCATGACAACTTCATGGACGGCACCAAGGCTGTGGTGAAGCGCATAGAGGGAGCGAACGGCATATACGGCAAAGCCGACAATCCCGTTTCGTTGGTCAAGTGTATGCCCTGCGAGGTGGACGGCGATTATTCCGTCAGCTTCTGCAACAATCAGGCATACGGCTACGGAGTGGCGCTGAGATGCCGTGACCAGTGGTTATATGACGGAGCGGACAATGCGCTGGACAAACCGGAAACTCTTCTTCCACTCCACCCGGATATCATTCCCGCTAAATATTCCATCAACATGGAGGGGAATTCCCTTTATGACGGTTCCTGCATCGTGTTGCATTATGTCAAAGACTCTAAGATAACGGTGGCTCAGAACCGCTTTTTCAATTGCACGGCGGACTTCATGTTCCATGGGAAACGGGTAGAGGACACTTTGATTTCGTTGAACCAAAACCTGTTTGATTCTGACCTGGCAGCCAACACAAGAGATTACGATGGTAATTTGTTCGTGCCGGATAACTTCACGAATTCAACTCTGTCTCAGCTCTTTGTGTTGTCCAACTGTATGTTGGGATACACCTCAAAAAGCCTGAACTTTCCGGAAGATAAAAAGACGGAAGGCGACACAGACACGAAAGTCCCGGATCTGGCATTGAAAGGATTGGAAGTGGAAGGGGGCAACCTCTTTGCCTCAAAGTTAAGCCTGAAGCCGATTTACCCGCCCGCATGAATAACCAAATGTGCTTATACCGGTCATCCGGACAGTGACGGAAAATCGTCAAAATACAAAGAAAGAAGGCTGCGTCTGATGGCGCAGCCTTCTTCGGATTCCCGCAAAATTCCATGATACCATAAGGCATTTCTTTGAGGTTAGTTGCATCAATCATACACCAAAGCTCAGCTCCTTGCTAACCCTTAGATTTCAATCATTCGAAAATGCACATATACTTCGTGTATGAACCATAGCTTTTTAGAAAAACTTGGGAATCAGGATATGTCAGCATGATTATGACACATTCTCCTCTTATGAATCGGATAGGATACGTTTTTTGATCTCTTTGGCGGGATTGCCGCCGACAATGGTCCATGGTTCCACACTGCGGAAAACGGCCGCTCTTGCTCCTACAACAACGCCTTCTCCTAACTCCACGCCGGGACCGACGAAGGCTTCGGAGGCTATCCATACTTGATCACCGACGGTAACAGGCTTTATGACAAGTTCCATCTTCGGTGACGAGACGTTGTGAGAGGCAGTACAGATAGTGGTGCGCTGACTCACTGTGCTGTCCATGCCTATATGTATGAGCGCTTTGTTATAGAGAATGACATTCGGTCCTATGAGACAGCGTTCAATTACTAAGTTCCATGGTGCGAACACCTTCACGGACGCATATACATGAGCCTGCGGATGCACTTTGGCGCCGAAGAGCCGCAAGAGTATGTTGCGCCATCGCCGTAGCCCGCGGGTGGCACAGAGCCGGAATAGAGTAGCATTGACGAAATACCACACGATGCGCTTGCAATAGTGAGGCTTTACTTCCTTGTAATCAGTGATTGGAGATATTGAAGCATTCATGGTATATATTTAGAGCTTGTTTAAAAACAAATGTGAATGAGAAATGAGCATCAGTCGGATGC
>CAJMDR010000306.1 GCA_905212215.1 uncultured Porphyromonadaceae bacterium | reverse complement strand
GCGGCGTTATCCGGGAGCTGACGGCATAAAGCTATATGAAGAAGCAAAGAAGATGGCTCGCCAACAATCGGATTTGCGTCTGTATAATTATGCCGTCGAGAAGAACCTTCCTAAGTCGGGGCTGGCATATCTGATGCGCAAGATAGGCGACATGAATATGCTCGGGAATATACAGAAGGGTCTTGCAGTGTCGCGAGCAGGTAGTACGGGCGACATGGCGGCCTATGAAGCTGCCAACGAGCAATACCGGCAAGACGGACACAAGGTACTTGACATTGCCGGTACAGTGGCCGGTTTTGCTCTTGACCCCACGACATGGCTTTCCGGAGGTGTTGGAAGTGCGACTACCAAGGGCGTGTTAAGTCTTGCGGGAAGAGGTGCGACAGCGGCTGTAAAAAAAGCAGCAACCCGCAAGTTCGCCACATCAATGACAGGCAGGGTGCTTGGAGGAATGGCAGGAGGAGCTGCCAACTTTGGAACCTTTGAAGGAATCAAGGAACTGGAGAATCAGTTTGCACATGGCGGCAAGGTAACCGGCCAGGACGATACAGGCCGCTATGTGAATGAGAGGTACTCAGTGAGTGCCGTAGGAGGCCAGGCACTCCACGGTTTTCTAATGGGAGGCGCGATAGGCTGGCTCAGTCCGGTTTCCGGTAATGTGTCAGACCGACTTGTGGGCATGACAGAGAGTACCATAGGTAAGGTGGCTACTCGTGCAGGAGTGTTTACCGGAGCGACAATAGCGGAAGGTACAATCTTCTCAGTGCCGGAATGGATGGAAGGAGAACGCGATGGCTTCGACGTGTGGACCGACAACATGGCGATGATGGCGGGCTTCAAGGCTAAACATATGTTGAAGAGCGCCGGTGGAGTGTTGGGGGACCTTCAGGCCTCATTCCAGCACCCGAGCAATGGCAGCAAGAACCGTCTCGACTTTGAGAGCCGTTTGCGTATGCGTATGGATGCTCCTTCTGACGGAGGGATGGCTCTTACAAAGGATGAGAAGGATGAACTGCAACGCTATGGGTATGACCTGAGTGACCTTGTTAAAAGTTCTGAGCGCACAGGCAATGCCGCCGAGGGCAGCCTGATTGCCCGGAACGCCCCGGAAATCGTCAGTCGTCTTACAGACATGATGACAGACTCTCGTGTCAGCGAGGCGGCAAGGGCGAAGATGTACTATTACGCTACCGGTCGCAAGCTTCCTATGTCCACGGTGATGCGGGGCGAACTCATGGAGGATGGCAAGGGCGGTTTTATTGTGGAATCGCAGGGAGCCAACGGAGTCATTACGTCGCGTCGCTATACGAGCCGTAAGGCGGCAGACCTTGAGTTGCGTCGCATCAGACGACAGGTAGAGCTGAATCAGATAGAATTAGGGGAGCGTTACCAGCAGACAGCGGACCTTGAAAACCGTTTGCAGGATGCATGCCGCAGTGTGGCTGCAGAGAATGGCTGGGACCCGGTAACGGTTTATCGTCTTTGCGAGGAAGCCCGGAACAATTATCTTCGCGGTGAGAATAAGGAACTTGATGAAGCTCGTCAGCATATTCTGCGTCAGGTTACGGAGGCTATGGGTGAGTTTGAGGAAACGGCAGTCACCGATGCCATGCGTGGGCGCATCAATGATAAGTATGGTGTTGACATCGATTCGGCAATCCGTAAAGAACCTGCGAGACGCAGCGATAAGGAGCAGAAAGCTATTGATGAATATATTGCTGTGCTTTTCCCTGAAAAGGAAAAGGGAAGGAATCCAGTTATGGATGCCGAGGCCGAGGATTTGACTGAGCAACAGTTATTGCCAGAAAATGGCACCCCCGCAGGCGAGCCTGCGGCACAGGAGACAAAAGCTGGAGAGGAGAGAGCCGTCGAAACACCTGGAGAGGAGAGAGCAACCGAAATACATGGAGGTGAGAACTCCGGAGTTGCTGATTCTGGTGAGGCGAGGCCGATAGGGCGTGCTGTGATGAAATACCAGGACCGTCAGGTTGAGGTGCTGAGCGGCAATATAGTGATGACGGAAGATGGGACGATGGTGGACAATGCCCGGAGTGACTCGGCTGTCGTTATCCGCGATATTGCCACGGGTAAGAAGGAAATGGTATCTCCTCAGGCGATACTGAGTTATGAGTCATATCCTGCCGAGCCGGAACCGGCAGAGGTGCCTGAGGCTCCTGCACGGAAATATGGCAAGGGAGTGATACGTTTCCGCGACTCTGACGGTAGGGAAAGGCTTGGCTGGATTACAGGAGATTTGGACGACAAAGGTATGATTGAGTATTATGCTGCCGGAGAGCGACGGTTGCGCTATGCAACGGAGGAGGATCTTGACGGCATGGTTACGTCGTATGAGCCTGACAAGCCTAAGGAACCGGAAGTAGAGGCAACCACACCGACATCAGGGGAGGAAGGTAGCGCCGTTGAGGGTGTTGGAAATTCGCAATATGTTGGTAAGTCTGAGGGGGAATCGTTAACTTTGCCGAGAGAAACCAATGACTTACATGGAAACAGACCTGAACAAAATCATGATGAGCGAACGCAGCCACGGGAAAATGACGGCAGCGGAGTGGCTGTTGACGCAGCCGGAGGCATGGAGGCCGATAGAGACCGAAGCGATATACGAGTGTATACGCAGGGGCTGGCCGCTTCACGTGATGAGCATTCAGAGCACAGCACGCGAAATCGACGCCGCGCGGAATCCGAAAGGCTGGTAGGCCTTGCGAAGGCCAACGGCCAATTTCTGGGCAGTGACCAGAAACAGAGTCTCGGCGATAAACACCCGAAGGGTACCGGAGAGAGTGAGGTCTACATAGACAGGACATCGGGTATTGTATATAAGGTAAAGGATCCGTATGCGAAGTCTCCCATGAAGGGAGCAGTAGAGCCGGAGGACACCGTTTATGAGCATTTAGTACACAACAAATATTTCCCCGAGACCCGCTACCGCTTTGAGGGCATAAGTGAGGACTTGGGGGATGCGAGGATAGTACTCTCGCAGAAATACGTTGATTCGGTAGGGCAACCCACTAAGGAGCAGATAGAGACAACTCTTGCGGAGAAAGGGTTGTTGCCGGAAGGTAAGTATACATACGGAAATGACGAGGTCTCGGTGACTGATGTCACCGGAGACAATGCGTTACTTGGTGCAGATGGCAAAGTATATTTCATAGACCCGATAATCAACTTCAAGAAGCCGGTACAAGAGATTTTAGGCGAGCAGCCTGCAGCTTCCGCCGAGCGGACGCCGACTCCGTTGCAACGTATTCCCCGCGATGCAGCGGGTGAGCCTATCTTTGAACAGGCCGAAAA
>CAJMDR010000305.1 GCA_905212215.1 uncultured Porphyromonadaceae bacterium | reverse complement strand
AGGGGTGATGACAGGGTGCGAACGGGTAGAAGACAGGAGTTAAAGGCGTATCAAATTCGAATCAAGGACGAATCAAAGACGTTCACGGGTGTCCATGAAAGGTGCTTGCCGGGCGAGAGCGCGGTCCCTTTTCCCGGTCGTGCCGCCTTTCCCTCCCTTTTCCCGGTGGTCTTTCCCGTTTTCCCGGTAAAAACTTTTCTCCCTAACGTTTTGCCAGTCAAGGTATTGGTCGGGGGCTTGAAAAAAAGATGAAAAATAATGGTGAAAAAATTTGGAAAAGGGGGAATCATTGCCTCTTGGAACGGTAGGCAATTCATTTGAAATAATGGTAAAGAAGATGATAAGGAGAGGTCTGTGCATGGCTGTGTCGTTGCTGTGCGGTGTGTTATGGTCGCCGGCGGAGTATCCTGCCGGTTACTATAATTCGCTTGTGGGCAAGAACAAGGGCGAGCTGAAAACGGCGGCCCACGATGTGATACGCAAGCATACCAACATCGGTTACGGCGACGAGAGCTGGAACGCTTTCAAGAAAACTGATGTGCGGGTAGTAGACGGTAAGAGCTATTGGTGGGATATGTATTCTCCCAACCTTGTGCTTATCTCCAGCGGTCATGGCGGCATGAACATAGAACATTCCGTAGCCAACTCCTGGTGGGACGGTGCCAAGAACGATGCCTATAACGACATCCACCATCTTAATCCGTCGGATGCCACCGCCAATAACCGCAAGAACAATTTTCCGTTGGGCAAGGTCTCTACGGTGACGTGGACTAACGGGGTTACGATAGTGGGCAAGCCGTCGTCTTCGGCAGCATACGGAGGAGCTACCAATGTCTATGAACCGTGCGATGAATACAAGGGCGACTTTGCCAGAGTGTTCATGTATATGTTCACCTGCTATGAGGACATGAAGTGGGGTACCCGCTTCACCTGGATGTACACGCAAGGAGAGAAATATCCCATGTTCCGTCCATGGGCTGTAAACCTACTCCTTGAATGGCATCGTGCAGACCCGGTGAGCGCCAAGGAAACGGCACGCAACGAGGCGGTCTATGGCATACAGCATAATCGTAACCCGTTCATCGACCTTCCGCATCTGTGCGAATATATCTGGGGTTCAAAGCAGAACGAGGCGTTTACCCTCGACGGCACCGGCGGCCAGGAGGATGCGTCGCTCATCTCACCCGTCAACGGCACTGTCTATGACTTCGGCAGCCGAGTTCAGGGTAGTGCAGGAAGTATCGTCATTCCGGTTCAGGGCAAGAGCATAAAATCGGATTTGAACGTCAGCATAAGTGGCGACAACCAGTTCAGCCTCGGTAGCAATGTCATTACGGCTTCCGACGCCATGAACGGCACACAGGTTAGAGTGAACTATTCGGCTCAGAACCTCGGTTCCGTGTCTGGTGTAGTGACGTTCAGCGGAGGCGGCCTGAAGCAGCCTGTTGCCGTCACCCTCATGGCGAATGCCATGGAGAAGACACAACTGGAGCCTGTCACCGCACTTGCACCATCGCCACTGGAACAGACCCATTACCGCGCCTTGTGGACGGAGGCTCCGGTTGCTCCCGATTATTACATGGTGAACCGCACATACAGGATTAATGGCGAAGTCAAGACCCGCCAGTACATGACCTCGGTGCCTTACTATGATTTCAATGACCGCGACTTTGCCAATGACGAGAGCTACACGGTGCAGTATGCTGTTGGCAGCGAAATATCGGCACCGTCGAATGTCATAACCGTCAAGGCCGGAGACCTGAGAGTGGAAGGTATCAATCCGGAAGCCTTCGAGGTAGCCTGTGTACCCGGTGGCATACGTATAAGCTGCGGCGAGGCCAACAGACTTGCCGTGGCGGATATCAGCGGTCGAATCGTGATAAGTGTTGAGAAAGCCGTGGACGGCATGTTTATCCCGCTGAGTCAGGGCATCTATATCCTCAGCTCGCCTAAGTTGGGCGGCGCATTGAAAATCTATGTACCCTAAGGCTATGGAGAAGAAAAAGATTCATATCATCAACGGTCCCAACCTTAACCGGTTAGGACGTCGTTCGCCGGCAATCTACGGCACAACAGGCATGGAAGAGTGTCTGCATGAAATCTCCGTTACCTTTACGGAAGTAGAAACTAAATATTTCCAGAGCAACTGCGAGGGGGAGATAATAGACTGTCTTCAGCGCATAATAGAAGAAGGTGATAGCGCCGGGGTGATAATCAATCCGGGTGCCTACGCTCATTATTCCTATGCTATCGCCGATGCCCTTGCCGACCTCCGTGAGAACGGGGTGAAAGTGGTGGAGGTACATATCTCCAACATAGCGTCGCGCGAGGAATTCCGCCGCACAAGCGTTACCGCCGCGCAATGCACCGGATATATATCGGGCTTGGGAATGAAAGGTTATTCATTGGCTCTCCGTTATCTGTTGGGAAAGGGATAAACATGGATAACAGCCTTGAAGAATACCTGCTTGAGCATATAGACCCTGAACCGGAATGGCTCCGACGACTTGACCGTGACGCCAATCTTGAGCTGATGAATCCCCGCATGAATTCGGGACATCTGCAGGGACGGTTCCTGAAGATGCTTGTGGAGCTGACACAGCCTCGCAGAGTGCTTGAGATAGGTACTTTCGGTGGGTATTCCGCCTTGTGTATGGCTGAGGGTCTGAAAGAGGATGCCGAACTTATCACATTGGAGATAGACGATGAGAAGGAGGATTTCATAGCGCGGCATCTGGCGGCGAGTCCTTTCGGAAACCGCGTCACTCCGGTCATAGTCGATGCCCTGGAGTTTCTTCCGCAACAGGAGAACGGCAGCTTCGACTTCATCTTTCTTGACGGCAACAAAAGGGATTATCCGCAGCTTTATCCGGAATGCAAGCGTCTGTTGAGCAATGGGGGGCTGCTTGTGGCCGACAATGTTCTGTGGAACGGACACATCACCGATCCCCGCTATTCCGGCGACGCCCAGACGGAGGCGTTACGGCGTTTCAATGCCATGACAGCAGCCGACCCGGAGATGGAAACGGTCATGCTTCCATTGAGGGATGGGTTGTCGTTGATACGGAAGATTAGTGGATGAGAGGGTGAGTTGATGAGTTAGGGAGTTGTTATTTCTTGCGGTCTTTGACTTTGATGCCCGCAGCGGCGAGGCCGTCCATCACGTCCTTGATGATGCCCTGCTGAGGCCTGTCCGGCTCACCATCGGCAAAACCCATGAACATGCTCACCTGCGCTCCGGTGGCGGTCCCGCCCAAATACGCCTTTTCCTCGATGAGCAGCGTCTTTGCGCCCCCTCTGGCGGCCGTCACAGCGGCTGCAAAACCGGCGGGACCGCCGCCGACC
>CAJMDR010000304.1 GCA_905212215.1 uncultured Porphyromonadaceae bacterium | reverse complement strand
CGCCGGATAGATGGCTGAAGATTGACAAAGAGAATGAAATCATTAACTCAACTTCATCATTTTTGAAATTCGTAAATAAGTTGAAACAACTTCAGTGATAAAGAAGAACTCGACTTAGGCAATATCAAGCCCTGGTTTGACGTTATCCTCCTGATAAAGTTGCTCAATTCAAAGCATAAAATGAAGAAAAGAACAATCGCCGGAACCCTCGGCGCCGCCATAGTAACAGCCTTGGCGCTCCAGGCAAAAGAACCCGCTGTGATGACTGTCAACGGGCATGATGTGCCTTTGTCGGAGTTTGAATACCTATATCTCAAGAATCAGGCTCAGACTCAGCTACAGCCTATCGACGAATACGCTGAGATTTTCAAGCTTTACAAGCTGAAAGTGGCTGATGCTCTGAACATGGGTCTCGACACAACAAAAGCTTTCCGCGACGAATATCAGCAATACCGGACCGAACTTGCCTTACCTTACCTCACCGATTCCGCTTATATAAAAAGCCTCGTCGATGAAGCATATTCGTATTACACGAATCAGGTAAGGCCCCGCCACATCTTGCTCATGAAGTCTCCTGACGCGCTCATGAACCGGGCGATTGTAAACAAACTTGACTCGATACGTGGCGTCATAACAAGCGGAAACGCTACTTTCGCCGACATGGCAAAACAGTTCTCGCAAGACAGAGGTTCGGCAAGAGAAGGCGGCGACATAGGCTGGACAAGCAACCCGAATTTCCCCTACGCCTTTCTCAAGACCATCTACACCCTAAAACCGGGAGAGCTGAGCGAGGTTGTGGAAACACCCACTGCATACCACTTGATAACAGTTGACGGCATTCGGCCAAATCCCGGATATCTCACTGTGTCGCATATCATGAAAGTAGTGCCTGAGAATGCAACTCCGGAACAGGAAGCTGCTCTCAAGGCTCAGATTGACAGCATTTATTCCGTAGTAGAAGCCGACCCTAACAAATTCGAGGAAATGGCCGTAAGGTTCACCGACGACAACAACTCAAGGCGTTCCGGAGGAAGAATGCAACCATTCCCCATGGGTGCTATTGTAGAACCTTTCGACTCTATAGCATGGAGCCTCACAGATGGGGCTATCTCTAAACCGCTACGCACTCCCGTAGGATGGCATATCATCAAGCGTTGGCGTGTGAAACCCCTCGAAACACCCGATGAAATGAGGCAACAGCTCACCGCAATCGTCACAAACCCACGTGACATTCGCGCACAGATGATCGACAGCAGACAGACGGCCGCCTTCGGAAAAGACCTCGGATTGAAACCGGTCAAGAAGAACCTTGACATAATCAACGCCTACATCAAATCCAACGGCATTGACTCTATGTTCGTCCAGAACATGAACAAAGCCATTGGCAATAAACCCCTCTATACCTTCAAAGGTGGTTCTCTAACGCTGAAAGATATGGCGCCTCAGCTGCAGAAACTGGTAAACCTCGATCCGCAGTTTGCAGCCGAGGAGTTCGGTCGCCGTACCGATGTGGCTCTCCGTCATAAACTGCTTCCCCTCAAAGAAAAAGCTCTCGAACAGTCCAATCCCGATTACCGTAACCTACTCAACGAATTCCGCGATGGTTCTCTTCTTTATGAAGCAGGTAGAATCCGCGTATGGGACAAGGCTGCTACCGACACCCTCGGTCTCGAGAACTATTTCAATCAGCACAGGCAGGAATATACATGGCAACAGCCCAGAGCCAAAGGATTCCTGATTCAGGCTACCTCCGACTCCGTCCAGAACCTCGTCAAGGATAAGATGAAACAACTCAAACCCGAACAGTACATTCCCGTATTACGTGAAACGTTCGGACAAGAGATTAGCATCGATCCCATTCTGGCTGCAAAAGGCACAAATGCCATGATTGACTACCTCGCCTTCGATGGTCCAGAAGCTAAATCACCGAACTCTCGCTTTAACACATATTTCATTGCCGACCTGAGACTTCTGAACGCTCCGGAAGAACTCGCCGACGTTCGCGGTCTCGTGATAGCAGACTATCAGAACTATCTGATGCAGCAATGGGAAGACCAGCTGAAAGAGAAATATCCCGTTACAGTGAACACAAAAGCCCTCAAAAAGGTAAGAACAAAATAACGGACTCCGAAAGCATATAGTTCCATAAAAGAAACGCCTTTAAAGCCAACACTTTGGAGGCATTTCTTTTTCCTTTATCCCCATTTACTCATTTCATCCCGTCATATTTTGTTTCTGTGCAAGAGGCTTGCCTCTTGTGTTCCCATCTCTCATCTTCTCATTTCCTCAATTTTGCTTATCTTTGCAAAAACAAAACTCTAATGAAAAATATTTTCACCCTCTGCATCATTCTATGCTTGAGCATATGTCAGGCTTCCCATGCTCAGATCCTTTATCAAATCTCAGGAAATGGGCTTGACAAGCCTTCATACATATTTGGAACGCACCATCTCGCACCATTATCAATAATCGACTCCGTACACGCAAAAAAAAATCTCAACCAAGCGGATCAGGTTGTTGGCGAAATCGACATGACAAAAGGCCAATTAGCTCTTGGTCTTGCCATGCAGCCACACCTCGCTACACATCCCGACAGCACTCTCACAAAACTCCTCGGTGAAGAGAAAATGAATCATTACAACACCATCTTCAAACAGATAGTGCAGATTCCAGGTGTAGAACTCAAAGTATTCGACTCCATGAAACCCATGGTAGCCAATGCAATGCTCACACTGGCCCTCGTACAGAAAGAATTGCCAGGATTCAAACCCGACGAACAACTTGACACATACTTCCAGAACTATGCCACACAGAACAACAAAAAGGTCATACCACTTGAAACCCCGGAAATGCAGGCTGCCTTCCTATACGATTCAGTAACAATCGCAGACCAGATGAAAGCACTCATTCACACCCTCGACAACCCCGAAGAAGCAACAGCCACAGCACGTACCCTCAATCAGACATATCTCCAACAGGACCTTGACAAACTCTTGCAACTGTCATTACAAGATAACGACAATCCCCGATTTATGCAAACCATCCTCTTCCACCGCAACGATGCCTGGATGAAAAAGCTGCCACAAATAATCCAGTCCGCACCCACATTCATCGCCGTAGGAGCCTTACATCTTCCCGGCGACAAAGGCCTCCTGCAGCAACTCCGCAATCAAGGCTTCACCATCATCCCACTCCCCTAATCCATCCCTCAATTCCTCCTCCTTCCTTCCTTTCCGCCCTACCCGCTTTTGTCCCCGTGCAAGAGGCTTGCTTCTTGAACAGGAACAAAAGCATCCCTATTGGTCTTGACTTTGAACCAGGCAGGAGGTTCACCTCCACCGGGTAGTAAGCCCCCATCCACCCACTCCCGTCCTCTTCT
>CAJMDR010000303.1 GCA_905212215.1 uncultured Porphyromonadaceae bacterium | reverse complement strand
TGTGCCTGGGCGCAGACTGTTGCGCAGGCCAGCATGAAAAAAATGGCTGTTTTTCGCATAATGTTTTTTGTTAGGTAAAACAATCATTTGCAAATTTAATATAATACCTTCAGACTTATCCAAATATTCAGCAAGAAAATTAAAAAAACTATTGATTTCTTAAACTCAGGTTAACTATGGCGCATTTTTAACACTATGATTTTTGTCAATAGAGAGTACAATGGATCGGTATTTGGCACGAGAATGTGCATAGAGTAACCGAAGAAAATATTTGTGCATTTATTCGGTTAGAGAAAATTACCGGAAGACATCATCGCTCTTGCAGGGAAGCGACGAAGTCTGCGGCCTTTGCCAAGGCATCGGGTTTGCCGATGTCAAGCAATCGGAGTCGCGGGATACAGTAACGTCTGTAATCGGCGTCACCACAAGTATCGAGAAAGAAATCCATGATAGGAAACGCTTTTCGGGTTGCCCATTTTCTCATTCTTTTTATTGCGTCTTTACCCATGATATAGATTCCGCTGAAGGCTTCTTCCGTAGCGGTTCCGGCCACATACCCGCATCCGACAGGCTTTGTCTCTCCGCTACGGACATCTATCCATGCGCAAAGATGGTCGGAACTGTCAAAACAAAGTTTCCGACTGGAAGCGCGATGACTGGTGAGCAAAGTCACCTCCGCCCCACTTTTTTCATGTCCCTGCATAAGACTCCGAAGAGAAGCGTCACTGAGAATATCGACATTATGCACCAATAGAGGAGAGTCGCCTTTCAGCACTTCATCAGCCTGCAGGATGCCGCCTCCCGTATCCAGCAGGTAGCCTCGTTCATCGCTAATGCTGATCTCTGCACAGCTTTTCCTTGTCTTCAGGTAATCTACTATCTGGTCGCCGAAATGGTGTATGTTCACCACAATGTTGTCGAAACCCTCGTGCTCTAATTTCGACAATACTCTTTCCAGCATAGGAATCCCGGCCACAGGCACCAAAGCCTTAGGATGTTCGAGGGTCCAGGGTTTCAGCCGTTTTCCAAGTCCGGCAGCAAGTACAAGAGCTCTCATAATATCCTCTCTATACTCTGTTCACGATGACGGAGCACCACTCTTGCCTGCGGATACACCTCATTTATATATTGCGCTGTATGTTCGGCACAATAAACGGACCTATGCTGTCCACCGGTACAGCCGAACCCTATAAGCAAGTCGGTGAACCCTCGGCGCAGATATTTTTTCACAGCCATATCCACCAGCCCTTTCACATTCTCCAGATAAGGCTGTATCTCACCTTCCTTTTCAAGGAAGTCGATTACAGGCGTGTCGCGGCCGGTAAGCTGCTTGTATTCTTCGTATCGGCCCGGATTATGCATGCAACGGCAGTCGAAGATGAAGCCTCCGCCATTGCCGGCTTCCTCGGTAGGATATCCTTTACGATATGAAAAGCTATATACAGTTACTGTCAGAATATTGTTATTTGCTGTCGGTTGTTCCATAAGCATTCAGTCAGTCGTTTAATTTCAGGATAGGCATCAAGGACACCGTCGCATCTCAACGATTCCAGCGAAGCTAATGCCGCCGGAATACTCTTGATGAAATGCTCCTTACGCTGTGTTAGACCACGCATACCATAGGCACCCAAGGTCTGCAACACCCTCAGAGGTACAATTTCATATACCGCGTCGGTGACTTCCTTTTCCGTTACCGGACGCAATGAGGCCATCTCTGCTGCATACACATTAATAAATTCCCTCCTGCTGTCGTTGTCCAGCCCCAACCTTGCCTGCCAAAGCATGGATACCACATCATATGCCACGGGACCGGGTCTGCCTCCCTGGAAGTCTATCCAGTAGAGGTCGCCGTCATGCAGCATAATGTTGCGGCTCTGGCAGTCGCGGTACATGAATCCCCACGACTCCGGTTTGCAGCCGGAAAGCCTGTCGGCCATCAGCTGAATGTCGTCTTCGAGTCTGTTCTCATCCATCGGCACATCCAAGGGTTTGAGGAAACAGTACTTGAAGTAATTAAGGTCCCAGAGAATGAGCCGGCGGTCGAAGGGTGGCCTTATCAATGCCGCCGTTCCAACAGTGCGCAACCCTGTCTGCAGATGTGCCAGGGCTCGTAACGCCTTATTTATTATATTACGGCAAGATAAAAAAGGAGTATCGGCATCATTGATGTATGAGAACAGCGATGTAGTTCCTAAATCCTGCTGGAGATAGGTCATGCGGTCATTGCTGACAGCGTAGATAACCGGGACCTTGGCGCCATCAGCCTTCAAAGCACCCTGAAGTGCGAAGAAATCCTCGTTCTCCGATTTGTCGTTGCCTACGGTCGCCACCACCGAACGTAAGGAAGAAGTAATCCGGAAATATCTCCTTCCGGACCCTGACCGCGCTATCGGCTCTATGCTTCCATCCTCTCCGAATCGCTTTCTGAAAAGCTCCAGAGCTCTGTTCTCCACTTCTTTCATACTGCAAAATTACACATTTTATCGCCTACATAAACCACCTTATATTATTTTTAGTTAATTTTGCAGCGGCTTAAAGCAAATACAGCCGCCTGATTTGTTAACACAAGAGGTAAAAAAGAAAACACACATACATATCATGGCAAAAATTGAAGATTACAATTTCGCAGGCAAACGCGCTATTGTGCGTGTAGACTTCAATGTCCCCCTGGACGAACAGGGACATATCACCGACGACACCCGCATCCGCGGCGCTCTGCCCACGCTGAAGAAGATATTGGCCGACGGCGGCAGCCTTATTCTCATGTCGCACATGGGCAAGCCAAAAGGCAAAGTAAAACCGAAGCTCTCACTGCTCCAGATCCGCGACGCCGTTGCAAAAGCTCTCGGCACCGACGTTCAGTTCGCTCCCGACTGCATGAAGGCCAAGGAAGCCGCCGAGAACCTTAAACCCGGTCAGGTACTCTTGCTGGAGAACCTCCGCTTCTATCCCGAAGAGGAAGGCAAGCCCGTAGGCATCGACAAGACGGATCCCGGCTACAAGTCAGCCGCAGAAGCCATGAAGAAGAGCCAGAAAGAATTCGCCCGCACTCTCGCTTCTTACGCCGATGTTTATGTAAACGACGCTTTCGGCACAGCTCACCGCAAACATGCCTCCACAGCCGTCATTGCCGATTTCTTCGACAAACAGGACAAGATGCTCGGTTTCCTTATGGAGAAAGAGGTTAACGCCGTAGACAAGATTCTGAAAGACATCAAGCGCCCCTTCACCGCCATCATGGGCGGCTCGAAGGTCAGCACAAAGATAGGCATCATTGAAAACCTCATGGACAAGGTCGACAACCTTATCCTTTGCGGCGGCATGACCTACACCTTCGCCAAGGCTCAGGGCGGCAACATCGGCGAGAGCCTTTGCGAGAAC
>CAJMDR010000302.1 GCA_905212215.1 uncultured Porphyromonadaceae bacterium | reverse complement strand
AAGCCGCTTATCATCGGCAATGTTCGCGATGGCATAGACCAGGACAAGTTGCGTCCTTTTCTGACGCTTGACCGTCTCACCCAGAGTCCTCAGAAGTGCATTGACTGCGAGGTGGCAAGCGGTTGCGCATGGTGTCAGGGTGAAAACTATGACGCAGCACAGACCGACACCATTTACGAACGCTCTACCGCTATCTGCAAGATGCACAAGGCAAGAGTGAGAGCCAACAACTACTACTGGAACAAATTGTACCGTAAATTGGAGTTGGAAGGCCGTAGAGAAGAGTTTGAGAAAAACAAAACAAAGTCTGACGACCCCACAATTATCTGCTGACGTTATGCTGAAATACATGATAGTGCAGTTGTGCGATACAGCCGCATCTTTCTGCCATTACCCAAATACACGCAGCGAACGCAAGCTGATTCCTGCGGAGACGCTGAAAAAGGCATTGCACATGGCTATGTGTGAGAATCTGAACGTGCAATTCCTCTATCCTGAATATCCTCTGTCTTCGGAGTATGAAGCTCTGATAGAGAGTGTGGACCATGCCAAGGTCGCGGTTGCAGGATCTGTGGATAACGTCGACATCACAATACTTCCTTCGCTGGCAGAAGTGGATAGGGTAAAGGATGATGAAACAGTTTGTGTACGGCTTTCCATAGCTGAACTCTGTGATTCCACGGAAGCTCTATCCAAATTGTTGCGCCGAGTTAAACGTCTGAATGTATCGCTGACAGACCATCATATCGCAAAAGAAGCTGATATGGATGAATACGGCAAAGCCCTCGACAAGCTCGCCAAAACAGTAGCCGAAGAATACGCAAAAGAGCATTTCGTGCAGTTCAACCTCCTTACCGACCGTCTGATGCTTAAGGAGATGAACAACTGCAATGCCGGATTCGAATCTGTAACCCTCGCTCCAGATGGGAAATTCTATATCTGTCCGGCTTTCTACCTGGATGGCGAGAATGCTGTCGGAGACCCGGAAACAGGGATAGTAATTCCCAACGAACAGCTTTTCAGGCTGGACCACGCTCCTATATGTCGTAAGTGCGATGCCTGGCAGTGCCGTAGGTGTGTATGGATGAACAAGAAACGTACTTTTGAGGTGAATACACCCGGTAAGGGGCAATGCATTACAGCGCATACCGAAAGGGTAGCTTCGAAGCGCCTTAAGAAGCTGATTGATGCTATTGCACCGGACAATACTCTGAACAAGATTAAAGAACTGGACTATAACGACCCATTTGTAACAGCAACGAGATGAAGAAGAAAGTAGGAGAAGTAACCGAAGAAGAGAAAAACGAGATACTGGCACTTTTTGAGCGCCGTAACGGACTTGCCGAACTGGCACGCATCCTCACTCCCGAAAACAATGAACTGTATGAGAAACTGTTGACGGACATGGGGAGCAACAGCACCCGTTTCCAGAAATGGTGGGATGAAAATTCTGCCATATATGGCTGGGAATCGGCTCCTGATGGCACATGGGAGATAGATTTCAACACGAATGACATTTACCTCGTAACTCCGGACTGAGCATGATAATCGCTATGATAGGAACCACCGAGCTGATAGTTATTGGGGGCGCGATACTTCTGCTCTTCGGCGGCAAGAAGATTCCCGGTCTTATGAAGAGCATGGGACAGGGAGTGAAGAGTTTTAAACAGGGTCTTCATGAGGCTATACCCGAAGATATAGACGAGGAGAAATCTGAGTCTGCCGAGGGTAAGGAAAGGCCCGATAACGAGAACGGAGAAAATACCGAGAACAAAACCACAGCTCCTGAAAAGGAGGATGGGGAAAAGCAATAAGAATGACGGCGCATTTATGAGCATGAGCGGACACCTTGATGTGCTCCGCTCCATGCTCATGTGCGTGCTTGTTTCTCGGGAGTTGCGATCAATAATTGTAATAATTTAGTTTAATGTCTCCTAAGCACATTATATGTGTTGAACTTATAATGTGGAGAAAATAAGAAATTTTGATATATAAAAGCATGAAACATACACGTCGTGACTTCTTGGAAAAAGCTGTTAAGACAGTTCTTCCAATTATAGGTGTGATTTATATGTCAGACTCATCCTTTGCAATAAATTTTTCATCCAAGCCTATAGATTGTGAAGAATGTAGTACGACCTGCAAAAGTAAGTGTACCTCTACTTGTAAAGGCCTTTGCAAATGGACATGTGAAATATGTTGCAAAGGTGATTGTGGGGCAAATTGTTCTTCTTGTACAGGTACCTGTATAAATAATTGTAAAGGGAATTGTTTAATCAGCTGTAAGAATACTTGTACATCTTATTGTAATGGGAATTGTATGAACAGTTGTAAGTGTACTTGTAGTTTGTCTTGCCTTGATTCTTGTTCTGGTTTGAGCAAAGTATCCAATTAGATCTATTTAACACTCTATTTGTAGAATTATAAATGTTAAGGTAGGCTCGTTAACAAGAAAGAAAAGACAGAAAATATAACCACAGTTTCTGAAACGGAGGATGGGAAAAAGCAATAAGAATGACGGTGCATTGATGAGCATGAGCGGGCACCTTGATGTGTTACGCTCCATGTTCATGCGCGTTTTGGCAGTTACCGGAGTACTCTCAACGGCCATTTTCTGTCTTAAGGATAAGGTCTTTGACATTCTAATGGCTCCGGATTCAAATCATTTCGTCACTTTCCGTTTTATTGAGCGTGTGACTCATGCTTCGGGCTGGGATTTCAGATTCAAGGATTATTATATAAAGCTCATAAGTACGGAGCTTAGCTCACAGTTCATGGTGCACATTTCCACGTCAATATATCTCGGACTGTTGCTTGCATCTCCATACATCGTCTACGAGCTGTTCAGGTTTATTTCTCCAGCATTATACGAGGAAGAGAAACGTTACTCCATACCTATAGTGTCTTGGATTTACGGCTTGTTCATAGCCGGTATTGCCATGAGCTATTTCATCCTTTTCCCTATTTCTTTCCAGTTTCTTGCCACATATCAGGTAAGACCCGACATAGAAAACACTATAACGCTGCAATCATATATTTCCACTTTCATAACCCTCTCTTTCATGATGGGTATAGTGTCCCAGTTGCCGGTTATTTGTTATTTTCTGGCGAAAATGGGACTTGTAAGCGGCAGTATGTTAGCAAGATACAGGAAACATGCATTTATTGTGATACTTGTAGTTTCAGCCATCATTACCCCTCCGGATCTTTTTACGCTGGTCTGTGTGGCCTTACCTATGTATCTTCTCTATTTGGTAGGCGTAAAGATAGCACAGCGATTGAATCCATAAATACTCTCCTGTAACTTCTGTTCACCTGTCAAAAATAGACCAGAGAACTAAGAGCTTGTTTAAAAACAAATGTGAATGAGAAATGAGCATCAGTCGGATGCT
>CAJMDR010000301.1 GCA_905212215.1 uncultured Porphyromonadaceae bacterium | reverse complement strand
TCGGAGAACTGGTTACCTGGAACGGAGAACCGTACCATATTCATCTTGAGGCCAGCGTAGCTGCCACAAGTATAGTGATAGCAGTCATCGCCATCGCCTTTGCCGCATGGCTCTACTACAAGGAGAATCCGAAACCTGCCCGCATGAAAGCAGCCCTTCCGGGACTGTGGGAAGCAGCCAACCGCCGCTTCTATTGGGACGAGATCTATATGTTCGTAACACATAAGATCATCTTCGGCATCATCTGTAACTCGATAGCATGGTTCGACCGTCATGTAATCGACGCCACGATGGACGGATTCGCAAAGATCACGCAAAAGACATCTTATGCCATCCGCGGCATGCAGAGTGGCAGTATTCAGGCATACGTTGTCTGGTACTTCCTCGGCGCCCTTGCTGTGGCTATCATAACCTGGCTGGCACTCCTTTAACCTAACACCGCAAAAGCACAGATATGATACTTGACAATATTCTGATTTGGTTTGTAATCATCCCGCTGATAATGCTTGCGGGTTTGGGGATATGCACCAACCGGAGCATGAAGGCCATCCGTACAGTGATGGTGGTATGCTCATCGGCACTGATGGTACTCGCCATCTGGCTGGTATGCTCGTTCCTGCAACAGCGTGGAGCCGGGAATACGGAAGAGATGCTCTTCCGTGGCAGCTGGCTGTGGTATGCACCGCTTAACATACATCTTGCAGTAGGTGTAGACGGCATCTCGGTATTCATGATTCTTCTCTCGGCAGTGATAGTCTTCGCAGGCACTTTCGCCTCCTGGAAAATCAATCCACTGCCCAAGAACTTCTTCCTGTGGTTTGCTCTGTTAAGCATGGGCGTGTTCGGATTCTTCATCTCGATAGATATGTTCACCATGTTCATGTTCTACGAGATAGCGCTGATCCCCATGTATCTCCTTATCGGAGTCTGGGGTACAGGCCGCAAGGAGTATTCGGCAATGAAGCTTACGCTGATGCTTATGGGCGGCTCCGCATTCCTGATGTTGGGACTCTTCGGCATCTACTGGCATTCGGCAGCTGATCCTACACAGCTCACCTGGAACATTCTCGAAATCTCACATAACAATGCAATAAGCCACGGCTGGCAGACATTCCTGTTCCCGTTCACATTCGTTGGCTTTGGCGTTCTCGGCGCCATGTTCCCGTTCCACACATGGAGTCCCGACGGTCACGCTTCGGCACCGACGGCAGTGTCAATGCTTCATGCAGGCGTACTTATGAAGCTTGGTGGTTACGGTTGCTTCCGCATCGCAATTTTCCTGCTTCCGCAGGCCGCCAATGAACTGGCATGGATTTTCATCATCCTCACCGGCGTAAGTATTGTTTACGGAGCCTTCTCAGCATGTGTTCAGACAGACCTCAAATATATCAACGCCTATTCTTCAGTTTCGCACTGCGGCATGGTGCTCTTCGCCATCCTGATGCTTAACTCAACAGCAATGACCGGAGCCATTCTCCAGATGCTCAGCCACGGTTTGATGACAGCTCTGTTCTTTGCCCTCATAGGTATGATATATGGCCGTACACATACCCGCGACATCCGTCAGATGGGAGGTCTGATGAAGATAATGCCTTATCTCGGCGTCTGCTACATGATAGCCGGCTTCGCTTCCCTCGGTCTTCCGGGCCTCAGCGGATTCGTTGCCGAGATGACAATCTTCTTCGGTTCATTCCAGGATGCAGATCTCTTCCATCGCATCTTTGTCATAGCCGCTACCTGCTCAATCGTTATTACCGCAGTCTACATTCTGCGAGTAGTAGGCAAGTTGCTTCTCGGCAAGGTACAGGACGAACATCACTTGCAGCTTACCGACGCCACATGGTTCGAGCGTGTGAGCACAGTGACACTCATTGTGTGCATCGCCGGCATCGGCTGTTTCCCGAACTGGATCAATGAAGCGATAGAATTCAGCTTCAAACCGATCATAGAAGCACTGACACTCTAAACCAATCACCGTAAAAAGGAAAACATAAAACATGGACTATTCACAGTTTATAATCATGTATCCGGAGCTGATGGTGCTCGCGGTGTTCATATTGGTCTTTCTTGTCGATGTCTTCTTCGGCAAAAAAGCACAGAATGCAATCACACCTGTCTCGCTGATACTTTTCGGCATCATGACAGTCGCCATGTGGTTCGTACCTATGAAAGGTACAGAAGCATTCAGCGGCATGTATGTCAACACTCCTGTATGTCTGGCAATAAAGAGCATACTCAACTTGGGAGTGTTCCTGGTATTCCTTCAGTGTCAGCAATGGATTGACAGTGAAGAGGGCAGAGTAAGACGTGGAGAGTTTTTCGAGCTTTTGCTTGTAACCCTCTTCGGTATGTACCTGATGATTTCAGCAAGACATTTCCTGCTCTTTATCATCGGTCTTGAAAGTGCCTCGCTTCCTCTGGCAGCAATGGTCGCTTTCAACAAGAACAAGTATGAGAGTCACGAGGCCGCTATCAAATATATAATGACAGCAGTCTTCTCTTCGGCAATACTTCTTATGGGCCTCAGCTTCACATACGCACTTGGCGGCGGTTCATTGTATTTCAATGACCTCGGCGCCGCCATTGCAAGCGGAAGCAACAGCCTGCTGTTGATTGTTGCCATAGCATTCGTGATTGCAGGCTTCGGTTTCAAACTCTCGTTGGTACCGTTCCACCTATGGACAGCAGATGTTTATCAGGGTGCACCTACAGCAGTAACTTCTTACCTTTCCGTAATAAGTAAAGGTTCGGCTGCTTTCGCATTCCTGATTGTACTCTGCCAGGTATTCGGCGCTGTATACGACAATGTATGGGAATGGATGATGTATGCCATTATCATCCTCACCATTACAGTGGGCAACTTGTTTGCTATCCGTCAGCGTAACATGAAACGCTTTATGGCGTTCTCCTCTGTATCGCAGGCCGGTTACATCATGCTCGGCATTATAGCAGCCAGCACTGTAGGACTCACTTCAATGCTGTTCTATATCCTTGTATATGTGTTCAGCAATCTCGGAGTATTCGCAGTTATTGCAGCTATAGAGAACAAGACAGGCAAGGTGGATATGAACGACTACGATGGTCTTCACAAGACTAATCCTTGGTTGGCTTTCACCATGACATTGGCATTGTTCTCATTGGCCGGCATCCCGCCGTTTGCAGGCTTCTTCTCGAAGTTCATGATCTTCACATCCGCCACACAGAGCGGCTCAATGGCACTCTATATGCTCGTGCTGATTGCCTTGATAAACACTATCATCTCGCTCTATTACTACCTGTTGGTTGTAAAGGCAATGTGGATCAACCCGGCAGAACCTGTAATACCTCAGTTCCGAAGCGCATTCAGCGAGCGTCTTGGAATGTGGCTGTGTCTGGCAGGTATCATAGCAATGGG
>CAJMDR010000300.1 GCA_905212215.1 uncultured Porphyromonadaceae bacterium | reverse complement strand
TAAAACAGTCGAAGTATTGTAAGTCCGGCCATACAAAAAACGAGGCTGTGTCAAAACGAGCTTGATTTTGACACAGTCTCTTTATTGGAGTGATGTAAAAGGGAGAGAAGAATAGGTTTATCAGGGGGTTGGGGGGTCTTTGGGTTTCTGGGGTTCGGCATAGGCGCCGAGGGTGGGGGCGCCACCGTCAAGGCGGTCGTTGCCGTCCATGTCGTAGCGGCAGATGGCGGTTACGTAGACCGGGTCGCCGGCATAGAGTGCAGGTGATTTAGGCTCTACATGGTAGTTGAAGTAATATTTCCTGCGGTCGGTGAGGAATTTGGGATCTTTTCCCCATAGACAGTCAAGGAAGTTATCGTCGTTCTTGCCGTCGACTTGGAAAAGGGTGTAATGCAGGAATACCTGGGTGTCCTTAAGGTCTCCCGGCATAATTGGATTGCCTAAGCCGTCTATGATACAGTTGGCAAAAACAGCCTGCATGGGATTATGGGTCTCTTCCTGCTTAAGTCCGTACAGCCCGACTATAGGTCCGGACGGGGCTGCGAAAAGGTAGTAGTTGGCGAAGGTGCACTGCACCATCTCATGCCGGCCGCCATTCAGGCTCACCACACCCAATGCGGCATCGCTGAACACGGTGCCGTAGGCGTTGACCTGTGCATAGTCCGACTGCAATACATGTCCGGCGGAGTTATGCAGCCAGGAATTGACAATCAGCAGTTTGGAACGGTCAGTGACGCCGCAGCTATCGATAATAAGGCCATGGTCGGTGGAACGCATGTCCACGAACTCCATGCGGTTCTCGAAACTTTCGGGCGCTATGCGTATGCCGCCCCATTGAGCCGACATCTCGGCGTATGTGAGATTGGGAAGCACCTTATCGGATCTGTCACCGCGCAGATGTACCATATTATCCTGTTTCCCAACGGCTTCAAGCTTTCCCTGCACTATCAGCTCCGCCTTGTCGTGGAAAAGCACTCTTGCACCGGGGTCTATGGTGAGCGTAGTTCCAGGAGCCACTACTAAGGAGTCGAAGATTACGTATGGCTGTTCTGCCGTGAGCCGCATATCCTGCTCCAAGGTGACTCCGCGCATCCTCGTTACGTTCTGTCCCCATGCCTGGCACTGTACTTCCTGCACATTGCCGTTGGTGACGAATTCCAGTTTGTCTTCCACGAACATCGGCTCGGAGTTCTGTGCCGGGTCTATGAAACATTCCACGAATACATAGATGGAGTCTTTGCCTCGGATTTCAATGTCGTGGAACTCCGTGCCGCTCATACCGTCGACGTTTATGGAGAAACGGCTGTTATTGTCGCGCATCTTTATCTGAGAGATGTTGACGCCCTTGGAGTTGGGGTTGTAAACCAAAAGTCGTGCGGTAGGAGTTCCGACATCGGTAAAGACGGTGTCGAAGCTCAATGTGTCGCGCGAGAAACGCAACATTGCAGTGGGAGAGGTTGTTATGTCATCGTTGATGCATGCTGTGGGCAGTGCGAGGCCGAGCACACAGACAATCATCAGCGGAAGCAGGCGTATCAATTTCATAGTCATTACAATAAAAACGCACCGGAAGACGCTATATTATATATGAAATACATGATAGTGGCCGGAGAGGCATCCGGCGACCTGCATGGCTCTCGGCTGATAGATGCTATCAAGGAGCGCGACGGAGAGGCTGAGTTCTGCTTCTTCGGCGGCGACCGCATGGCTGTTGCGGCGCGTCATGAGCCTGCCCTGCATTACGATCAGCTGAATGTGATGGGTTTCAGCGAGGTTCTCCGCAGCCTCCCGCGGTTGTTGCGCAATCTGCGCAAGGCTCGCAGGCTGATGGAGAGCGAACGTCCCGACGCTTTGGTGCTGGTGGATTTCCCCGGCTTCAACCTGAAACTGGCAAAAGCCGCAAAAACGCTCGGTATTCCGGTTCATTATTTCATATCGCCGAAAATCTGGGCCTGGAAAGAATACCGCATCAAGGCCATACGCCGTTATGTGGACGCCATGTATTGCATACTCCCTTTCGAACAGGATTACTACAGCCGCAAACACCATTACAAGGCAGAATATGTAGGTAATCCGTCAGTGCAGGAGATAGACGATGAAATGCGCAGGGTGCCGTCGGAGAAGTATTTCCGTGAGCGCTACGACATCACTGACCCACGGCCCATAATAGCTCTTCTCCCCGGTTCCAGAAGGGGAGAACTGCGTAAAACCCTGCCGTTGATGATAGCGGCCGCAAAACGTTTCCCGGATTATCAATACATTGTGGCGGCTGCTCCCGCACAGCCGGAAAGACTGTATCGCGAGATAGCGCAGGACCCCGGGCTGAAAGTGGTGTTCGGTGCCACTCACATGCTACTTCGTTATTCAAGAGCCGCTCTGGTGACCTCTGGAACAGCTACCTTGGAAACTGCTCTCACAGGCACTCCGCAGGTGGTGTGCTATCGTGCAAACGGCTCCCCGATAAGCTATGCCATTATGGCGAAACTGCTGAAGGTGGATTATGTGTCGCTGCCGAACCTGATTGCAAACAAGGAGGTTGTTCCGGAACTGTTGGTACATAAATGTACCGCCGACAGTATTGCGGAACATCTGTCGCCATTATTGGCGGGCAGCCCTGAGCGCGACAAGATGCTCGGCGGCTATAAAGCGGTGCGCAAACGGTTAGGAACAAACAACGCAGCGGAAAGAGCTGCTACGCTGATTGTGGATTCTTTGAAATAATCTGTTTCTTATTGAGCTGACACATATTGGTTTTAGATGCGTTACTTTGCAATTATAGACGGTGAACAGCGTGGACCTTATACCCTTGACGAACTGGAACAGGCAGGGGTAAGTCCCGACACTTATGTGTGGTGCAAGGCTATGAGTGACTGGCAGCAGGCAAAGGAGGTAGGGGAGATATGCCGCTATTTCCGCCAGACCCTTCATTCACGTAGCCATACTCAGCAGAATGTTCCCGCAGTAGTGGAAAAGCCCGAAGAGGCAGAGGACCAGTATAAGGATATTCCTTTACGCTGGCGTAACTTCGTCATGCGCAGCGGGGAACACGCCGAGATGGAGCCGGAACCTGAAACCGATACCTCAGTGCCTCCGTTCTCATGGATAGTGCCTGCCATAGGAGTGATGCTGCTCTGTTTCCCCATAACAGGCGCGATAGCATTGTATTACGGCATTCAGAGCCGTTTGAAATGGAACGGCGGACTGAAAGCGGAGGCGCATGCTTCGGCACGGAAGGCAAAGCTATGGGTTCTGATTTCGATAGTGGCGGGATGCTTCCTGAGCGCGATAATTATAAAGCTCCGTGGAGTATAAAAGAGTGACGTAAAAGCATATCTGAAGCACCGCAAAAAAATGTCTCAAAAGCCAAAGAGGCTGTGTCAAAATTAGGCACAGCCTCTCTGC
>CAJMDR010000299.1 GCA_905212215.1 uncultured Porphyromonadaceae bacterium | reverse complement strand
TTTGGAGTGGACGCCGGAATCTGACCCGGACGCACGATACAGCAGGGCGAGCATTCCCATGGCAAACCGAGAGGGCGGTTTTGTCGTGAACCCAAAGGCAAATCCGGAAGCAAAGCTCATGCTCTGCTCCCTGGCTAACTCTTCCCACGACACCACCAGTTCACAAGGCACCGAGAACTTCATGAGTTGGTCCTTCAACTACTGGCAGTACACCGATTCTTTTGTGTACTGGTCCGGTTCTGAGGAGGGCCTGATCTGCTGCCCCACCGGCGAATTTACTGACGCTGCCCACACCAACGGTGTGCCGGTCGTTGCTACACTGGGCTTCCCTTGGGGATCTGGCTCGGGCTATGCGGAGGAAGTTGACGCTTTCTGCCAAAAGGCGGAAGATGGCAGTTTCCCCGTGGCAGATAAGCTACTGGAAGTGATGGATTACTATGGTTTTGATGGATACTTCTTCAACCAGGAATCCTTTGGCTGCAGTGCAGAGATTGCATCCAGGTTGGATGAGATGATCCGCTACATGCGCGCCAAGTGCCCCGACATCTTGATTAGCTGGTACGACTCGATGCTGCCTTCCGGCAGCGTATCTTACCAGAACGCGGTTAATAGTTCGAACCAGCGTTGGATGGAGCGTAGCGATGATGGCTCTGTGGGAATCAATGAGTTCTTTATGAACTACAACTGGTATACAGGGCAGATTTCTACTACAGTCAGCACGATGAACTCTATTAACCGCAGCCCCTTCGATGCTTATGCGGGCTTGGATGTACAGCAAAACGGCATGAACACGCCTTTCCGTGATGAACTGCTCGTGGACGAGGATGGCAAGCTAAAGCTATCCATCGCGCTGTATTGCCCCAACTCCACGTTAGGTAACTCTGCAAACGGAGCGCAGTTCCACGAGGTTGAACAAGACTTCTATGTCAATTCTGCTTCAGATCCGCGGGTAGAAGTGGCTAATGTTTCCTCATCCACTTGGCTGGGTATGTCCCGATTCTTCGCCGACAAGACGCCGATCCTCAGCACACCGTTCGTAACCAGTTTTAATTCCGGCCACGGTGTTGGTTATTATGTGAATGGTGAACTCTCCCGTGACAACGAGTGGAGTTACCAGTCCGTGCAGGACGTTATGCCCACCTGGACCTGGATCATCGATTCTGACGGCTCGAAGCTTGATGGCGGCTATGACTTCACTGACGCCTATAACGGCGGCACTTCCATTCAGTTCTATGGTGATCTGGATGCCAACAAGGCAAACGACATCATGCTGTACAGCACCGATGTCGCTGTGACCGATGGCATGACACTGAGCCTGACGGCCAAGAACGATGATGGCAAGGCCAGGTTGGTTGCCTATTATGGCGATGACAGTACTGCCAGCTATGAGGAATGCGAAACAGTCGCTTACGATTTGACTGCCAGTGAGGCTGATACCTGGACCACCACGGTGGTAGATATTTCTGATCATGCCGGCAAGACTTTGTATGCCATTGGTTTAAAGGTGGAAAGCGATACTGCTGTGTCCGACTACCACATCAACCTGGGCCAGCTTGCCATTTTGGATCAGGATCGCGCGGCGCTGTCCGGTCCTACTTCTGTGGCGCTGGACGAGATCCTGTATCACAACGCCTATGATGCGGAAGCACGTATTTACTGGGATGCTGTGGACGGCGCTGCTTCCTATGAGATCTACAAGGTCAACGCGAACGGGACTTCTAATCTGATCATGGAGACCCCCAACACGGCCTTCTACCTGCCTACCCTGGTTCGTGATTTTGACGAAGACGACGTGACGCTGAAAGTCGTCCCCGTTAATGCCAACGGGGTACGCGGTGAAGGCACCGAACTGATAATCGACTGGCTGTATAGCAATGAGGACTCTGAAGTCTACGAACCAAAAGAATTCGAAAACGTCTGCCTGGGGGCGACGGTAATCGGATATTCTGGCCAGAATGAGAGCGAGCCTGCCTCCAAGGCCATTGACGGGACCTCCCTGAATGGTTCCAAATGGTGTGTTACCAATGCGGAGACCGGATATATGGACATTGACATTGGTCGTGAGGTGACGGTCCGCCGCTGGCGCGTAGAACATGCCCAGTACGGTGGCGAGGATGTGTTGATGAACACCGTCGACTTTGCTCTGGAGTATAAGAATGCGTCTGGCTGGTGGGTAGAGGCAAAGCGCATCCAGCACAACACCGCCGCTGTAACGGATGTCTTGCTGGACGAACCGGTGACTGCACAGAAATGGAGACTGCGCATTTATGATGATTGAACTTCCCCCTGGGGCGGTATCCGCATTTATGAATGGCAGATGTTCGAGACCGCCGAGTTCCCCCAGACGGAGCCGGTGTCCATCCAGTTTGCCGCCGCAGAGAATGGCACGGGCGCCAATGATACCTTCACACTGAAGAACGTGCCTGCGGGCCAGACTGTCACGGTCTACACCAAATCCGGCAGCGAGTATAACAAGATCGGAGAGGCGGTTGCAGAAAGCGGCACTGTCACTATCACCGGCCTTAACTTTGGCACGCAAGAAGCCGGACGTATTTACTACACCACCACCGCCACAGGTTCCGCAGAAAGCATCAAGCTGAGCGCGAGCTTTGAGGCGGAAAATGCCGCAAAATCTGAGGCGGCAAGGGATGTTACAGCGGAAGCTTATTCACAGCCTGGCTCGGTTAGTTCTTCCAACGGTGGCGACATCTATATTTCTCTTACGGTGAATGGCCTGAGTGAAGGCGATGTGGTCTACGTTTACGAGAACAACTCTGGTGAATACACCAAAGCCTCTCTCCCGGTGGCTGCTGGCGAAACCTCGGTAATTATCCGTGGCATTCGGGTCCCGCGTGCGGGCAGTGAACTCACCCTGCAAGTAAAACGCGTCAGTAAGCTGATCTCTGATAAGTATACTGTCAAAATCCCCGCATTCCCGGAACCGACCGCTTTCTTGAACTTGGTGGCGACCAATGCCAAGGGCGAGAAACTGACCGGCGTTACTTATGGCGTTTACAACAGCAACAACGAAAAGGTCTATACTGTGACTACCGGCGAACCTGCTGAGGTTGTATTGGGGACGTACACCATTAAGTGCGAAAATGTTCCTGAAGGCTACCTGATCAACGACACGGTTGTGAAGCGCCTGGTCGTGACCGAAGGCCAGACCTACGATGTGAATGTTACCCTGCAGAGCGATTCTGTTGGGCCAATCGTTACATCTGTTACGGTATCGCCCGCTACTGCATCTGTGGAGAAGGGCGCAACCAAGCAGTTTGCAGCTATGGTCAACGGCGAGAATATCACCGACCATTCTGTGACCTGGAGCGTGGACGGCGCGGTCTCTGAGGCGACTGAGATCGACGAGACCGGCCTGCTGACCGTTGCGGAGGACGAGACCGCA
>CAJMDR010000298.1 GCA_905212215.1 uncultured Porphyromonadaceae bacterium | reverse complement strand
CATAACCGAAGAGGGAGCGATGCGGGCATCGTGACCGATGAGGGGATGAAAATACACCGGATAGATGGCTGAAGATTGACAAAGAGAATGAAAATCATTAACACAACTTCAATATTTGAAATTCATAAATAAGTAGAAACAACTTCATTATGCACTGTCCTTTTTGCCGCACTGAAGTGCCTGCCGACGCCGCCGTATGCCCGAAATGCAAACGTCCGCTGCCGACTTCGCTGAACAACCCCTCGGACAACGAGGATCCGCAGGCTACTACCTCCTTCACTCCCATAGAGACTGCCACGGACCGCGACAGCTATATGGCAAAACATGCTCCTCAGCGTCAGACGGTGACGGTAGACATGACACAGCAGGAAGGATATGCCGCTCCTTCGGTAAGGGTAATGAGGGTGCCGGTGAACCGCCCAACCGAGGTCTTCGACGAGAACAAGATGACTCAGGTAATGCCTCCCATACAGGACATGATGGCCTACGGTCCGCAACCGGGAAGGACAAGCAAGAAGATGATAATCAGCCTCGTCGTAATAGTCAGCGTGGTACTGGCTGTTTTGGTCTGGCTCCTGATATGGCTCAGCGAACCGGCTTCCGTGCCTTTCGTAGACTGATGCAGAGGCTTTTCATAAGCTGAAAAATTACCTCGACATGGTACCTGTGAATATTCCAACCGCCCTCCGGGAAGAGTGGCAGAAGATGCTTGACGGCGAGATGTATGACGCCGCCAACCCTGCCTTCAGCGAACTGCTCATGCAGACACGCCGCAAGTTGCATGACTTCAACATGATGGAGCCGGATCAGCTCGACAGGATGAAGGCTCTGTTGCGTGAAGTATTCGGAAGCATTGGCGAGCCTTTTCATGTCAATCCCCCGTTCCGTTGCGATTACGGCTGCAACATACACATAGGCACGCATTTCTTCGCCAATTTCAACCTCACCATCCTTGACGAAGCGGAAGTCAATATCGGCGACCATGTTTTCATAGGACCGAACGTGAGCATCTACACTGCCTGTCATCCATTGGATGTGGAAACCCGCAATACCGGCTCTGAATGGGCGGAACCGGTAACTGTAGGCGATAACGTGTGGATAGGCGGTAATGTGGTGATTCTTCCCGGCGTAGAGATAGGCGCTAACAGCGTCATTGGTGCAGGTAGTGTGCTGACGCATTCCATTCCTACCTCGGTAGTCGCCGCCGGAAATCCCGCAAAAGTCATCAAGCACATAAAGCAGTAAACTTCGGCTTCATACCCCCAGGCATGAGGTATAGATGTGAACATAGGCCGGATAAATAACGAGCCGCGTAGGATTAAGTCTGCGCGGCTCGTTATTATATGGAAGTTGGCAGGTTATGCCGGTTCTCTTGTCCTTATGCCAGTCTCTTCAGTATCTCGCCGAGGAATTTCCAGAACTCCTGTACGGACTTGATGTTGGCTTTTTCGCTGGGTGAGTGTATGTCCTTCAATGTCGGGCCGAAGGAAATCATGTCCAGTCCCGGCATTTTTTCTAAGAACAGACCACACTCCAGACCTGCATGGAGGGCTTCTACTCGCGGCTCATAGCCGAAGAGATCCGTGAAGCTCTGTTCCGCCACTTTCAGCACCTTGCTGTTCTTGTCGGGTGCCCAGCCTACGTACTGGTCGCCGAATTCCACTTCGCAGCCGATGAGCTGGTAAAGTGCCTTGATGCGGTTGCCGATCTCGTCGCGACGGCTGTCGACGGCTGAACGCATATGTACGGTGATGAGGATCTTGTGGTCCGGTTTCATCTTCACGCTGGCAAGGTTGCAGCTTGTCTCGATGAGTCCTTCCACCACGGCGCTCATGCTCTGCACTCCGTTGGGAGTGGCGAAGATTGCCGAGAAGAGGTCGTTGGCCTGATATGCGGCGATGACGGTCTTCGGGGTTTCTGCGTTCTCTATGGTGAAACTGAAAGCGGGATTCTCTGTGAGTTCGAATTCAGCGTGGAGCATGTCGCTGAACTCAGCGGCGAATTTCTGCAGGTCATCGGCATATTTCTCAGCCACGCCCATCACGGCATGTGCTTCGCGGGGGATGGCGTTTGCCAGACCGCCGCCGTCAATCTCGGCCAGGTCTATGCCCTGATAGCGTTCGGCACACATCCACAGGAAGCGGGCGAGCTGCTGGTTGCTGTTGGCGCGGCCAAGGCCTATCTCCATGCCGGAGTGGCCCCCATTGAGATTGGCTATCTTCACACGGAAATATTTGAAGCCGGGAGTCGGTTCCTCTTCGTCATACTCCAGAGTGGCGGTGGCTACCTGTCCGCCGGCACAGCCTATTACAAGCTGTCCGTGCTCCTCGCTGTCAAGGTTGAGCAGGATATCGCCGTTTACGAAACCGGGCTGCAGACCGTTGGCGCCGATAAGTCCCTGTTCCTCATCTACGGTGAACAGACATTCAATGGGACCATGTACCAGAGAGTCGTCGAGCAGGACTGCCATTGCGGTAGCGCAGCCGAGGCCGTTGTCGGCGCCGAGAGTGGTGCCGTCGGCCTTCACCCATTCTCCGTCCACGATGGTGGTGATGGGGTCGTTGAGGAAGTCATGCACCTTGTCGTTGTTCTTCTCGGCCACCATATCCTGATGTCCCTGCAGAATGATTGCGGGAGCATTCTCATGACCCGGAGTGGCGGGTTTGCTCATTACCACATTGCCCACCTCGTCGGTGCGTACCGGTATGCCGTGCTTGTCGGCCCAGCCTACCAGAAATTCGCGCATCTTGTCGAGATGATGTGTGGGGCGCGGTACTTTGGTTATCTCGTCGAAGCATTGCCAGACAAGCTTCGGTTCCAGTTCTGTTATCTTCATAATCGTTGGTTGTCAGTGATGGCGCCGGGGTTGAAATGCCACGGCGCCGTTGAGGTCTGTAAGGTTGTTCAGTCCGGGCGGCAATACATATTATTTGCTGCTGAACTTACGGTATGCGGCAGCCATGCGGGTGTGATAACCGCGCTTTGCATAGCTTGCGCCGTTGTAGGAACGGGCGAAGGCCGCCCAGTTCTTGGCGCGGAGATATTTCACCTGACCCGTATTGGTGATCATGGCCGCGAAGAGCTCAAGCTGTTCCAGTTCCGAATAGCTCATCAGCTCCACGAACTCGCCTATGGTGGAACATCCGCACAACTTATAATTGACCCCGCCTATCTGGAACATACCCCAGAAAGTGCAGAGGTCGGCCTGCTCTATGCAGATTTTGCGTGCGTTGATGAGCTTGCGCCATGCCTTGCGGGCGAAGTCATGCTTCAGTCCGGAGGGAACGGTGGCGCTTGCCGGAAGCTTGGCGGCTGGCGGCTTTGGCAGTGCCGGTTATATGTCACGCTGGAGCCCTGCCCCATGTGTGCCGGTGCGATCATCAACGCGAGAATTCCGGTGGTGATC
>CAJMDR010000297.1 GCA_905212215.1 uncultured Porphyromonadaceae bacterium | reverse complement strand
AAAGGTGCGAAAGCAAAATATATAAACTCACCCGAAAGCCCGGTCTATCACAAAAGTAATGAGCTGTATGGCCTCCATCAGGCCCGCAGCGACATGGGGAAGAAAGACCTCTGCTATCTAGTTGAGGGTTATATGGATGTGATAGGGGCCTGGCAGTCAGGAATCACCAATGCCATTGCAAGTTCAGGAACAGCCTTGACCGACCAGCAGATAGCGCTCATTCACCGTTTTACACATAACGTAGTATTGGTCTACGATGGCGATGCCGCCGGAATAAAAGCCTCCATGCGCGGCATAGACATGTTGTTGGCTCACAACATGGACATCAAGGTTCTGCTGTTACCGGGAGGACATGACCCCGATTCGTTCTCTCATACTGTAACACCCGATGAGTTCCGTAATTATTTCGACAAGAACGCTACGGATTTTATTTCTTTCAAGGCAAAAGTGCTTTTGAAAGATGCATCGGATCCATTACGTCGCACACAGGCCGCAAGATCTATTGTAGAGTCTTTAGGCAGCATTGCCGACAAAATAAAGCGAAATGTCTACATTCAGGAATGTAGTCATTTGTTGGGTATAGATGAGCAGGTATTGAGCTATGAGGCAGATATAGTAGCTCAGAAACTTGCAGAAAGCCGCAGGAAACTTCCACGTGGAAACCAACCTGCAACAGAAACACCTGAACAACAGCCTCAACAGACTCACCAGACCACAGATGTGCCTCAATCTGCAGAAGAGGTGAAGCAAAAGAGCGTCAGATCCTCACTCATGACAAGGCTCGAACGCAATCTATTGCGTCTGTGTGTGCGGTACGGAATGGTACAGTTCATGCCACCTTGCGAAAGTGAAGAAGGAGAGCAGCAGGAACCGACAATGATTCTTGACTATGTCGAGAATGAATTGAGCATTGACAGAATCCACCTTTCCGACCCATTATGCCTGAAACTCCTTGAGGAACTATACTCCATGCGGGATGCCTATCATAAAGCGGAAGAAGAATATTCCGGAGAGCTTCTGCGGCAGCGTGAAGAGAAATTCGGCAAGGAGGTAGAGAAACTTATGGCTTTGGAATTATCTATTCCTGAACTTGAGGCTCAGGAACAGATAGTGCAACGTAAACTGGATGAAGAATACAGCCAGTCATTGTTTGAATTTGCCTGTGGTTGGCCCGGCAGAAGGCTTATCAGCCATGAGGACGATTCTTTGCGCAAATTAGCGTCGGCTATGGTAGCCGAGCCATATACTCTGAGCAGATACCATAACAAGACAGGCACAGTGCTGACCGAGGCCCAGCGTCTCCCTGAACTGTTGCCGAGAGCCTTGAATGAACTCAGGGGAGGTCTGGTAGAAAAGGAAATTGTATCGGTGAAGACGCAGTTAGCAACGGCAGAAAACGAAGAGCGTTGTCTTGAACTCTTGCAACGTCTTTCCGAATTACAGGAGATACGCAAGAATTTTGCCTTATGCAATGGCGAACGCATTCTCTCCACAAAGAAAGTATAAATCATAGCAATAAAAAGAGTGATACTTGAAACTCGACATCTGACGAAAAATTTCGGCTCACGTAAGGCTCTGGATGATGTCAGCCTATCGTTACGGGAAGGTGGCGTCTACGGTCTCCTTGGTCCCAATGGAGCAGGAAAGACTACTTTCCTGAGGCTGGTGAACAATATCCTTGTCAAGGACAGCGGTGAAGTGCTTTACCGAGGCAAACCCCTTGACAGAAAAAGCGGACGACATCTTGGCTACATGGCCGAAGAAAGAGGGCTTTACAGCAAGATGAGCGTGGAAGACCAGATCCTTTTCTTCGGCAGACTACGAGGCGGAGAACCGAAACGGCTGCGCCAGGTGATGAAGGAATACATGGACATTTTTGAGATGGCAGATAGCGAACGCCGACGCAAGGTGCAGGAGCTCAGCAAAGGAAACCAGCAGAAGGTACAGATCATATCCACTCTTGTACATGAGCCGGATCTTGTCATGCTTGATGAACCTTTCTCCGGTTTCGATCCCATTAACGGTGCATTGCTCAACACTGCAATAAAAAGGCTAAAAGACAATGGCGCCACTATTGTACTATCAAGCCACAACATGCCCGCGGTGGAAGAGATATGCTCATCCATAGCATTAATAAATAATGGCAAATTGCTCCTCTCAGGACCATTACGTCAAATAAAAAACAGATTCAGAAAGAACACTTTCCTTGTCTCCGCAAGCGTTCCAGTTGAATACACCCAACTGATAAAAGAAGGTATTGTCAAATCAGCTGAGAGTCAGCCGCATTCTGCATACGAGCCTTTCACATCTATCGTGCAGATAGATAGAAGAGATGCGATAAATAAGGTAGTGGACTCAGTTTGCAGACACGCTACTTTAGTGGAATTCCACGAACAGTTACCTACTCTTTCCGAACTCTTCATTCGCTTTGCCAATGGTGAAGAGGAACCGATAAACATTCCGGAAACAGACGATAACTCTTTCTCACCGTATCAAAAACTGAACTGATGACACCACTTCAACTCATTATAAAACGTGAATACATGCAGGATGTATGTTCACGTTCTTTCTGGATTTCCACAATAGCGTTGCCAGTGCTCATGATAGCCTTCGGGCTTTTCATAGGAATCATGGCGGCAGACAGCGACACCTTGCGTGATATAGGATCCATGGGTCAGCATCAGCCCGACAATCTCTCCGGTTTGCAAATGTTGGGATTGATGTCAGGAATGTTCCTGACTATATTCCTAATGGTCTATGGCTCTATGATTTTCAACAAGGTCAAGGCAGAGAAAACAAACCGCATCATGGAAATGATTGCCACCACGGTTTCTGGCCGCACAATGATGCTGGGCAAGATAATAGCCGTGGCTTTGACAGGCTTTACTCAACTATTGGTATGGATACTCCTGATAGTTGCTGGTATGTCTGTAGTACTGACAATGTCTGCGAATCTTGACATGCTGAACCTGATCCTCGACCCGAGGTTATGGACGGCTCTGTTATACTCGGTCTTTTTCTTCATCGGCGGTTACCTGTTATACGGCTCATTGTATGCCATGACCGACAAAGACAATGAAAACCAGGGATATATAGTGATTATCACTTTCATGCTCATGGCTTCTTTCTATATATCCTCATACTCCATTGACAATCCGGAATCAAGTGTGGCAATATGGTGCAGTTATATTCCTTTCACATCTCCCGGAATTGGTGCCATGTCTGCCATTGCGGGTACTTTCAACATATGGCAGACTCTGCTCTCGCTTCTAATCCTATACGCTACTGCATTCCTCTTCGTTGTAGTGGCAGGAAAAGTCTATACCTCGGCCATGCTGCTTAACGGCACGAAATTCACTCCTCGCGACATTATCACTTTCCTCCGCGCCGATTAGCACATATAATAAAAA
>CAJMDR010000296.1 GCA_905212215.1 uncultured Porphyromonadaceae bacterium | reverse complement strand
TGGCAGCCGGCATAATCATGAAAACGGGATGGCGCGGCGACTCGCCTTTCTTCGACCCCATGTGCGGCTCCGGAACGTTCCTGATAGAAGCGGCTCTCATCGCCGCAAACATCAACCCCGGAGTGTTCCGCCAGGGATATGCCTTCGAGAAATGGCCCGACTTCGACCGTGACCTTTTTGAACGCCTCTATAACGACGACAGCGAGGAACGCACTCCCGCCTTCCCCATTGTCGGCGCAGACATAGACCCCGAGGCGGTGGCGATTGCACGCAAGAACATTCGCAATGCCCGCCTCGACGACATGATAACGGTGGAATGTCGCGACTTCGGCACATGGCAGGAACCTCCTGTGGCCGAACTGGGAATAATTGTCACCAATCCTCCTTATTCCGAGCGCATCAAGGTCGATGACCCGCAGATGCTGTTCCACACCGTGGGGTCGCAGCTGAAACGGCTCTTCGGCGGCTGGCATGCCTGGATATTAGGCTACCGCGACGAGGACTTCGCCTCCATAGGTCTGAAACCGTCGGTGAAGTTCCCCATCAATAACGGCGGCCTGGAGTGCACGCTGCGTGAATATGTGCTCTTCGACGGTTCCTATGCCGACTTCAAGACCGAGGGCGGCACAGTGCATAACTCTACTTTCGAACGCCGGGTGAAGGTGACCCGCCACAGCGACGATGAATGGGAACGCGAGACACGCCGTTTCAACCGTGACCGCGACAAAGGGCGCCATGGCCGCAAGCCGGAACGCGGAGGCGAGAGAGGAGAGAGAGGGCAAAGAGAGAGAGGAGAGAGAGGGCAAAGAGAGAGAGGAGAGAGAGGGCAAAGAGGCCAGAGAATCGAAAGAAAATTCGAGAGAGGAGAGAGAAACGAGCGAAAATTCGAGAGAGGGGAGAAAAAATTCGAGAAAGGGGATAGAAGAGGCGATCGTTTCGAGAAGCGGGAGAGGAGAGAGCACGATAATAGAGGCGAGCGCGGACAGCGCCGCGACTATGACCGTGGCTTCAAGGACCGTGGCTTCAAGGATCGCGACCGCGATTTCCGCGACCGCGACGACCGTAAGCCCTTCAAACCGTATCAGGGACAGAAGAGCTCCTATAAAGCCTCCGACAAAGGTCCCCGCATTGACAGTGACCATACCGCTTTCAACGCTCCCGCAAAGATGCGTTCCAGAAAGGTGTGGAAGAAAAACAATGAGGAGGAGACTGAAAATTAACCGAGAACTAACAACATATCATATACCATCCATTCTTCTTAGAACGACATGAAAGACTTTCTCAATATACTTTTGCTCGGCAACGGAGGACGCGAGTCGGCCATCGCCTGGCGTCTGATGCAGAGCAAGCGTCTGAAAAAGCTTTATGTGGCACCCGGCCACGGTTCACCTTTCGGCGAGCCGGTAAGCCTCAACATACTTGATTTCGAAGCCATGGCGGACTTCTGCGCCACCCATTCGGTGGACCTTATCGTGGTAGGTCCGGAGCTGCCCCTTGTGCGCGGCATAGCCGATTACTTCGCCGACACCCCGGTGAAGGTGGCCGGCCCTTGCAGCAAAGGCGCCATGCTCGAAGGCAGCAAGGAGTTCGCCAAGGAGTTCATGACACGCCATGCCATTCCTACGGCACGCTTCATGACCGTTACCTCCGATACCATCGACGAGGGACGCAGCTTCCTGGAATCGCTCCCCGGACCGTATGTGCTGAAAGCCGACGGTCTGGCAGCAGGAAAGGGTGTGCTAATAACGGAAAGCCTCGACGAGGCAAACGCTATGCTCGACTCCATGCTCGACGGACTCTTCGGTTCCGCCTCCGCTACGGTGGTGATAGAAGAGTTCATGAAGGGCATTGAATGCTCCGTCTTCGTGGCCACCGACGGCGAGGACTACGTCATCCTTCCCGCCGCCAAGGACTATAAGCGCGAGGGCGAGGGCGATACAGGACTCAACACAGGCGGCATGGGCGCCGTTTCGCCGGTACCGTTCGCCGACAAGGAGTTCATGGACAAGGTGGAGCGCCGCATTGTGAAACCTACCCTGGCAGGCCTGCGCGAGGAAGGCATAGACTACAAGGGCTTCCTGTTCATCGGTCTTATGAACGTTGCGGGCGACCCGATGGTGGTGGAATACAATGTCCGCTTGGGCGATCCGGAGACGGAAGTGGTGCTGCCGCGCATCAGCTCCGACCTGGTGGATCTGCTGGAAGGCATTGTCGACTCTACGTTGTCTATAAAGAAAGTTGAGGTAGATTCCCGCGCCGCGGCAGCGGTGATGGTGGTTTCCGGCGGCTATCCCGGCAAATATGAGGCAGGAAAGCTCATCTCCGGTCTTGACACCGACCCGGAGGCCATAATCTTCCATGCCGGCACCCGTCGCGACCCGGAGACAGGAATGGTATATACCTCCGGCGGCCGCGTACTCGCCACCATGGCTTACGGCGAAGACCTGTGTACGGCTGTGCGCCGCGCCTTGGACCAGGCCAGGCTGATACAGTTCGAGGGAGCACGCTTCCGTGCCGACATAGGGCGGGACCTTCTTGAATCGTTATAAACCGGATAATATGTTTCCTGCTCGGAAGAGAACAGTTTTTCCATAAAGGAACCCACAAGGGGTTCCTCAACAAATTACTTGCATGTGAACCGGAGGTTTCACTCGCTACGCTCGTTCAACCCCCGGCTAACCATAAAGGAACCCTTTCGGGTTCTTGGAGAACACTTACAGGAAAATTGTGTTCGCGGGATTCGATTCCAAGAATACACAAAACATTTCCGGTTCAACCATAAAAGAGACTTTAATTGAAATAGCATGAGGCATGACGGCTACGACATGGGCGGCAACGGGGCATTGGTGTTTTCGGCATTAGTGTTCGTGTGCGTCAGCCTGTTGTCGTCGGCTGTTGCGGTACCCTACATGCCGGCAGATACCGGCATCTGCCTTCCTGCGCCGCAGGAATGGGGGCTTCCCCCTCTGGCCAGTCTGGCGCTGAACATAGGATTGGTATTGCTGTCGGCCATCTGGCTCATAGCCATCAACCGCCGTTTCAATTTCATCCCCAGCACATCGGTGCTGTATGCATCGCTGCTTCTTCTCATGGCGGGCGGGAGCAGCGGGCTGTCGGGGTCGCTGAGTTCCTCCACATTGCTGTTGGTGGCTAATGTGGCGAGTCTGCGGCTGCTCTTCGGGCAGTACGGCAAATGGAACGTGAACCCGGCCTCCATCTTTGTGGCAGGCTCGCTGTTCTCGTTGGGGTCGATGGTGCATTACTCCTTTCTCTTCTTCATCTTCGCCTACGCCGGTTCCGCGGCGTTGCTCAAGACCTTCCATCTGCGCGAATGTGTGGCGCTTGTGTTGGGAATAGTGGCTCCCTACTGGGTAGTCCTCGGTACCGGTCTTGTGCCTCTCGACGCCATCCATATCCCTGTTCCG
>CAJMDR010000295.1 GCA_905212215.1 uncultured Porphyromonadaceae bacterium | reverse complement strand
TGCTGATATTCAACGACATACAGATTTGGTCTGTCTTTTTGTGTCAAAGTCAGGACACCTAATGGAATGTAAGTCATTGAGGGTTAACGACCTCTCCCTTTTCATTGAAAAGGACCTCCGTCTTGGTGCCCTCGGCATTCGTCAGGACAACTTTGTAGGTCTTGACACCCTCGGCTTCCTTTACGAAAGCCTCGCTCACTGTCTGTCCGGCATATTGATTTGCCAGTGCGTCCTTGACCGGTTGAGGAAGCGCTTCAGCCTCGACTGTCAGCCAGGATTCGGTAGCTGGAGTCTGGATTTCGGTCATGATGCCAGTATTGGCATTTATCGTTACGGTGCTGCCGGCACCAAGAAGCAGAGCTGCTGCAATGATTACTTTTTTCATATCTACGTTGTTTGAAGTTGGTTTTTTGTTGATGCGGTACATAATTATTCTGTCTGCATCATTTACAACGCAAATTTAAACAAGGATTTCGATATGCCTTATGGTGTGTCCACATACAGCAGCGATGTGTCAATTAACAGCCTTTTTTCAGTCAACCTGTACTACCAGATAATTGCTCAAAGCCCAGAAACGAGCGGGATTGGTAATTTCCAGAACCTTAGTTTTCCCGGTTCCGGAAATGCGGTAAGAGCCGCCAGGATGTCGTGTAAGCAGCTTGACCTTAGAAGAAGATATGGATATATTGCGTAGAGAGCGTTTATCGGCGACATTGAAATATCCAATATCAAAATCATCATCACGCAAGCGGCTTTTACGCAAGAAGCCTGTGGAAATGATGCCATGTCGTTTCAGTTCGGACTTTGTGGAAACCACATAGTAGCAGGAATTCAGATTATGTTCCAGCACAGAGGCTGTGGCTTGCAGAGAATCCCGTTGCAATGATATGTTGGAAACAATATCTGTCAAGGAGTCTATGCGTTTGCCGAGCCGTCGGTTCTCATTGCCTGCACAGGCCATGCGGCGACGTATGCCTGCTATCTGAATCAGTTGTGCGTCAATCAGATTCTTGAACTCTGTCAGAATGACTCTCAACTGTTTGTTGTTCTCTCTTGAAGAATCAAGTTCACGTTCCATGGCGGAAAGTTGTTCACGCCTTCTTTTTAAAGTTGACTCAAGTGTGTTGATTTCCAGAAACAGTGATGCACGTTTATCCTTCTGAACCACGGAAGGAGAACAATCATTCTCGATATGGTTGACCCGGTCAAGACATTGCGTTATATCCGACATCATTGTTATGAGTGAGTCGCGTTCTTGAATGGTTGAGCTTAATTCTTGTTTTGACATCTCTTTCAGAGCAGAACTGTCGAGGGCGGAGGAACGGCCGACGCAGCTTGTCAGAATCAGCGAACATAAGATCACAGGGTATGTCGATTTCATGCTTACAGTTGTCATGCTTCTGGTTTTTATCAGTAAAGTTAGTACTTCAGAACATAGATTCCAAATTCTGCTACAGACAGCACGAATGTGTTGACGAACGACACGGTGAGAATGGAACTCCAGTGGACGATTTTGCTTATTTTTGCACCATGAAAATATCTTCAGGAAAAACATCCATCATATTGGATCTCGTTTTCTGTCTGGTATTCATGCCGGCATTAATGATTCTGGGCACAGCTCAGTTCCGTACAGAATCCCCTCTTTTCTTCCTGTTTTTGGTAGCTGCTTTTTATTATATCGCATATTTTGTGTTGAGGCATCCCTCTGTGGTGGCTCTGTTCATGCAAAGGAAATACCTCAGATTGTCAATAGTCTTGACTTTGTTGGCAGCAGGAAATTTTCTCCTTACGCTCTTTCCTCTACCGGAAGTAGAATTTGTAACCCCTTTGTTCTCAGCCTATCAGACTGCCGTAAGAGACTATAACGTAAACATAAGTCTTTGGCTGATGTTTTCTCTTGTAGTGGCTTTTGCCGTCTCTGTCTCTTTCGACAGAGCAATATACAGACAACAGCTCTTGAAGCATGATGTTGAGAACCAGTGGAACAAGGCAAGACTCGCTATGTTCAAAGCACAGATAAGTCCCCATTTCCTCTTCAATACTATAAATACAATTTATAGCCTTATTCTTGGTTCCGGGAAAAAGGCCGAAGATGCTGTGCTGAAATTTGCTGAAATCATGCGTTATGCCTATATAACTATAACCGCCGAGGACGATAAAGTCAGACTGGGGGAAGAACTCAGATATATTAAAAACTATATTGATCTTCAGTCTTTACGCCTTGACCATCATACCAGAGTCATCTGGAAATGTGATGTCGCAATAGGGGAAGGCACAATGATACCGCCTATGCTTTTGCTGACTTTTGTGGAAAATGCATTCAAATATGGCTCATCATCCTCTCAAGACTGCGAAATATACATTGTTGCCGGGTTCATGAACGGTCATTTGCATTTCAGTACAAGGAACAATGTAATGAGGCGTTATGACGAATTCCGAAAAGATGTTCCTGTGGGGATAGAAAATTGCAGATTCCGGTTGAAAACTCTTTTCCCTGGACATCATTCACTGACAACAGAAGAGAAGAATGGAATCTATACCGTTAATCTTGATATTGACATAGCGTCTTTCAACAATCAGAATTAAAAATGAGAATCTTAAAATGCCTGGCCATTGATGACGAACCGTTGGCACTGGATATCATAAAATGTTATTGTGGCAGACTGGGAAACATAGAACTCGAAGTGTTTGCCGACCCGGAAGAAGCATTGAGCAGAATGAAGCAATTCAACCCTGATATCCTCTTTCTTGATATTGAGATGAAAGAAATGTCAGGCCTGGAAATCGCATCACAGGATACCACAGGAGCAAGCGTCATTTTCACCACGGCGCATCCGGAATTCGCATTGGAAGGGTTCAATCTCGATGCTGTCGACTACCTGCACAAGCCATTCTCATATGAACGCTTCCTGGCAGCCATAGAGAAAACAAAAAGACGGTTACAGAATCAGGACCATAAAGACGAATCAATTGTAGTCAAACAGGAATATTCCAATGTGAAGATCAAATTGGACTCAATATTATATGTAGAAGCTATGGAAAGCTATGTCAAGATCTTCATGAATAAAGAACCGAAAGTGATGACACGCATGGCATTGAAGAAAATAATCGAGATGCTGCCCCCGGAAGAATTCCTGCGCATACATCGGTCGTATGTCGTTTCATTGGCTTGTGTAAGAGGATACACACGCCAATACATCACACTAAGCGATGGAACACGGCTGCCGGTTGGCCGTATGTATGCCAATCTCGTTGCCAAAGCCCTTAAGACAACCCAATGACCTTCCCTCTCGCTTATCACATTTTATCTCGTCTCCTATCTTAGTTTTTATCCGTTCCTTCATTAGTTTCTGTGAGGGTATGTTATAAAAGTGCATCTGCGGCACCGCGGGAACCTCTCGGAGTCGGTCACATACCATTAGTATGCT
>CAJMDR010000294.1 GCA_905212215.1 uncultured Porphyromonadaceae bacterium | reverse complement strand
CGAGGGAGAAGCCATAGCATGGCATCTTTATAAGGTTCTTGACCTGACGCCGGAAAAGACCCGCCGTATAGCTTTCCACGAAATCACCAAGCCTGCCATCCTGAACGCCATCGCCAATCCACGCGACATCAATATAGACCTTGTAGACGCACAGCAGGCACGCCGAGTGCTGGACCGTATAGTGGGCTTCGAGCTGTCGCCTGTGCTGTGGCGCAAGATAAAACCGGCGTTGAGTGCCGGCAGGGTGCAGAGTGTGGCGGTACGCCTCATCTGCGAGCGCGAGAAGGAGATCCAGGCCTTTGAGCCGCAGCCATATTATCGTGTCAATGCCAGGCTGAGTGTGGATGGTCAGCCTTTCCGCGCCTCACTGAGCAAACATCTTGACGACGGCAATGCCGCCCTGAAGTTTCTGGAGGAATGCCGCAGCGCCCGCTTCGCCGTGGAGGATGTGGCGGTGAAACCGCTGAAACGGTCGCCCAAGCCGCCGTTCACCACTTCCACTTTGCAGCAGGAGGCGAACTCACGGCTCGGTTTCTCCGTGAGCCAGACAATGATGCTTGCACAGCATCTTTATGAGGCAGGACACATTACCTACATGCGTACCGACTCGCTGAACCTCTCGGAGTTGGCGATGAACTCCATAGCAGACCAGATAAAGAAGGAATACGGCGAGGAATATCTCCAGCAACGCCATTACCATACCCACTCCAAAGGAGCCCAGGAGGCGCATGAGGCCATTCGTCCCACTTATCTTGAAAAGCGCAAGGTGGGCGGCACTCCTCAGGAACAGCGTCTCTATGACCTGATATGGAAACGCACCGTGGCCTCTCAGATGTCCGATGCCAAACTGGAGAAGACTAACGTAGAGATTTCCGTCTCCACACGCGAGGAGCGTTTCAAGGCCCAGGGCGAGGTTGTGACTTTCCCCGGATTCATGAAGGTCTGGAACAGCGAGGGAAAAGCTGCGGCGAAAGGGGAGCAGAACCTGTTGCCGGCAATGCAGAAGGGCGATGAGGTGATGCGTGTAACCATAACCGCCACCGAGGATTTCACCCAGCCCAAGCCCCGCTATGAGGAAGGAGACCTTACCGGCAAGATGGAAGAACTCGGCATCGGTCGTCCTTCCACTTACGCTTCCACCATCTCCACTATCCAGCAGCGCGACTATGTGCGCCGTGGCGACAGCGAAGGTACTCCACGGAATTATACCGTGCTGACACTGAACGAGGGCAACGCACCCATCACAGATGAGGTGCTTACCGAGAAAGTGGGCTCTACCAAAGGAAAACTGGTGCCCACGGATGTCGGTATGGTGGTGAACGACTTCCTGTTGGAGTATTTCCCCGACATCCTTGACTACAGCTTCACCGCCAAGGTGGAAAGCAAGTTCGACGAGATCGCCAAGGGTGAGTTAGGCTGGAAGAAGGAGATAAACGAGTTCTACACCGATTTCCATCCCAACATAGACCGCATCAACACCATGCGCCTGGAGCATAAGGCCGGGGAGCGTCAGTTGGGCATAGACCCGGTCAGCGGCAAGCCTGTGAGCGTGAAGATCGGCAAGTTCGGCCCTGTGGTGCAGATAGGTGTTGCCGATGATGGCGACAAACCTCGTTTCGCCTCGTTGCAGAAGGGTCAGAGCGTGGCTTCTATTACTTTGGAGGAAGCACTGACACTGTTCGAGCTGCCTCGTATCTTAGGAGAGCATGAAGGCAATCAGGTGAAGGCTGCCGTAGGTCGTTTCGGCCCTTACGTGCAGATTGGCAAGGAATATGTGTCGATACCCAAGGATATGTCGCCATACACCATCACCGTAGAGGAAGCTGTAGAGCTGTTGAGACAGAAACATACCGCCGAAGCCAACAGGTTCATCAAAGATTTCGGCGATGAGCTTCCGGGTGTTAAGATTCTCAATGGCCGTTTCGGGCCATATATAGCTTATACGGCTGCAGGACAGCGCAAGGCTACCAACTACCGCATCCCGAAGAATCTCGACCCTGCTTTGCTTACCGTGGAAGAGGTGAAGGAGATAATGGAGAATCAGCCTGCGGCAAAGAAGGGCGGCGCAAGAAAGAAAGCGTAATATAGCATAATAGGGTGTATGAAGAGGTGCGTCCGCATCTTTTCTGACAGCACCTTTGAATAAAAGAGGAGTGTCAGCTTGCGCGGCACTCCTCTTGTCATTATCATTGTATGTTAGAGTTGAGCGATTCGGGAACGGGCGAACCTTGCAGTCAGCCACGCTGTGGCGATGCCTATGATGGCTAAAGGAGCCGCTATGGCAGGGAGGTCGCCCAATGAGAGTTTTACGGGATATGAGGTCAGGATGAGCGTTCCGGGGTCGGCGTTGAGCTTGATGATGCCCCAATGCTGTTGTATCAGCACTAAGACTATGCCTAACAATAATCCTGAGACGCCTCCTATGAGGGTTACGAATCCGCTTTCCCAGGCGAAGATGTTGCCAATCCTGCGGCGGGAGGCTCCTAAGGCCGACAGCACGCCGAGGTTCTCCTGTTTGTCGATGACAAGCATGGCCAGCGAGCTGATGAGGTTGAACGATGCGATTACCAGAATAAAAGCCAACAGAAGGTATGTGATCCATTTCTCGATGTTGGACATACGGAACTGGCTCTCATGTTGCTGTAGCCTGTCTTTGACCATGACCGAGGGTGGCAACGCCTTGCGCAACTCAGTGGCAAGGGTGTGGCTGTCAGTGCCGGGTGAGGCATAGACGTAGAGCGCGGTGACGGCGCTGTCTGGTATTGAGAGAAGATTACGGGCGGCATCAAGCGACGTCAGCACATAATCTTTGTCGTAGTCAGCTTGTAGAGACTGATATATGCCTCTCACGGCCATGTCTTCCATCATCAGCGATGCCATGGGGTTGGCAATGTTCACCGTTCCTTCGCGGCGCGGCACTATGATGGTGAGGGCATCAGGCTGTGTGGCGGCGATGCCGAGCCTCATGCCTACTCCGGCGCTCGCTATTGCGGTCTGCGGGGTCTCGGAACCTAATTCTTCTTCAAGGATGGCTTCTTCGGAGAACTCCGGTTCAGGAGAGGAGAGAGGTTCGGAAGAGCCGGGAGAGGAGAGAGGTTCAGAAGAGTCTGTAGAATTATGGATGCTTTGATAAGCCGGAGAGGAGAAGCCTTCGCCGGCAATAAGCAGAGAATCAAGAGCTGTGTTGGCGGCGAAGATGGCAGTGTCTACGCCCATCAGTCTTACAGGCATTTCCTGACCGTTATAGACTGCCAAAGCACGGTCCATGACCACGGGACATACTGCCTTTACTCCCGGCAATGTGGTGAGTTTCTGCAAAGACCCTGAACAGGGATTCATGGTACGGCCCGAAGTCGGCTCCACCAATACGTCGGGGCTGAGCAATTCCAACTTTCCTTCCAGAACATGCTGGAAGCCATTGAAAACAGACAGCACACACAAAG
>CAJMDR010000293.1 GCA_905212215.1 uncultured Porphyromonadaceae bacterium | reverse complement strand
TCATCGCTAACAGCCACTACTTTACATTCAATCTCATCGAAACGCTTTACTCCGGCAGTGCCGGGCACACGCATATTTGAGTGAGTAAGGCCGTTTACCTCGTCGCGCAACAGAAGACCTTGAGCGCCGCCGGCCCGCCAGACCTTGAATGTATAAATGCCCTCGGGCTGATAAACCTTGGTCAGTACACTGCTCTGGGTCTGTTCAAATTTTCCGTCTCCGCGAAATATACATTCAATTTTCTCGGGGAGTTCATTAAGCTGGAAATCAAACGGTGTGGCTCTTCCCACGGCTTCCCCGTCGGCATCGTTGATAATAAACACAAGCTTGCCGCCTTCGCGCGACGGGATGAACTCATTGTCGTTACGGTCGAAAGTATAGACCTTGCCGATTTCATACATCTCTTTTGCATCATTAAAATTAAAGAATGGCCAAAGATACAAAAAAATCGGGAGATGTGGGATAAAAAAACGTGTCCGGTAATTTTTTTGTCGTAGCCTAAATTTTAGGATAGTTATTTTTTACGTTTCAGGGCACGCAGCACAAGCTCTCTTTTGCGCAGTGCGCGGCGCACATCGGGGATTACGCTCCACCGCTGGAGAATGTAAGCCAGCACGCCGTAAGCGCCGCAGAGAATCCATAGCATGGCGTAATCGTTGCTTACCTGGCCCAATGTAGCGCCGTTGGTGTTCATGCGCACGAATCCCTGCATGCCCCATGTTGCGGGGAAAAGGTCACCCACAAAGAGCCAGAAGTCGTTCATGGCAAATCTGGGCCAGGTGAGGCCCGAGAGGAAGACAAGCATGAGCGATGTCGCCACCCAGATGATGAATATGTCCTCGCGTTGCCTTACTATGGACTGCAAACAGTCGCCCATGAAGCAGCATGCAATGACCATAGGAAGCAGGAAAGCGAAAATCTCCCAGGTATTTCCCGCCATGGGGAATGCGAACATGAGCGGCACATAGTGTATGAGGAAGAAAACAGGAGCGAGCAGGATGGTGAACACCACCAGTACCCTTGCCAGCATGGAGAGTACTATGGGATGCGGTTTGCGCAGAGGATTGAGCACATACAGTTCCGGGCGCTCGCGATATGAGCCACCCATCATTCCCACGCTGAGGATGATGCACTGATGCAGGATGAAGACAATGACTCCCGGCATGATGAAGGAGTCGAAGCCACCCTGCGTGTCGCCCATCTGAATGTTGTTGATAGGCATCGGGTCGCCCACGGAGAACGAGGCGCCCATTGGAATGTTGGCGTCTATGTTCTGTTGCTGAATCTCGGCGCCGAGTTCCTGCTGCACATCGGTAGCGGAAACCAGAAGAGCGCGATAGCGCAACAAGAGGCTCATCTCGCAATACATCACTACGGGAGAAGGGGTGCCTGTGCCGAGTTTGCGTGCATATCCTGAAGGAATTTCCAGAATGCCGTAGCATTTATGCTCGTTCATGGCACGGCGTGCCTCGCTGAGGTCGGCGGCATATCCTATTACGTTAGCGCCCTGGGTGGCGTCGAAACGTCGTGTCAGCAACCGGCTTTCGGAAGTGCGGTCATGGTCCACCACCACCACATCCACATGTCTTACCAGCTCCGGGTTGTAGATGAGCGAGTAGAGCACAGGATAGACCAACGGCAGGAACAGGAAGAAGATTACGAGTCCCTGGTCGTGTATGATCATCCTGAACTGGCGCACATACACCTGGAAGAAGAGGCGGAGGCAAAGTTTTATCTTTTTCATGCCGGAAATTCAATTAAGGCGCGTAGACCGGATTTGCCATGGATTTCTTCAGTCTTCCCAAGAGAGGTAAGGGGAGGAGGATGAAGATGAAGTAAGCCACATACCACCAGCGGGAATAGTAGATGTCGATGCCGTTCAGTGCCTGGTCTATGTAGATGAGGAAATTATAGCGCATGGGAAGAATGTAGCTGAATATACCCATAGCGCCGTACATGCTTTCCACGGGGAATGAGAAGGCCGCCAAGGAGAAGGTGAGGATGCCTAACAGCGCACAGGTGGAGAGTGCGAGGCGCATGTTGGGGATGGCGCAGACAATGAAGAGTGCGAATCCCTGCGAGGCGAAGACGAACAGCACTTCGCTGAGGAGCATCCACCATGGCGAACCGTTCATGGGGAAATGACACCAGTGGAAGAGGAGTGAGTACATGAATATTATCTCTACGAGCCATATCACCGTGGAAGGAAGCAGCTTGGCGAAGAGGTAGCGCAGCACGGCGCCTTTTGCCTGTGCCAGATAATAGCGGGAGAAGCCGTATTTGATGTCGTCGGTGACGAGATAGCAGGTCATGAACAGAATCATGAGCTGGAATACGGCGGGGAGGAATGAGTTTGTCAGGTAGACAGGATAGTTCAGCCAGGGATTGTTGAGTGGACGGGTGACAAAGGTCACAGGGCTGAGCATTCCTGATATTTCCTGCGAGGGTATTCCTATTCCGCTGAGGATTGCGGAAACGGCACCAGCCTTCGTGTAGACCGCGGTGAGCTTGAAGTTCTTGAACAGCAGGTTGGCCGGCACATAATATGTCATGTTGGTATAGAAAGAGATTACCGGGCGCCGTCCCGCCAGCAGGTCTTTCTCGAAGTTCTGCGGTACGAGGAAGTAACCGTAAATCTTTCCTTCCTGCATAAGGTGCCTGGCCTGAGAAAAGCTCTCGGCGGCGTTCGACACCTCCACCATCTGCATGGTGTTGAGGGTCTGGGTGATTTGGCGCGAGGTGGAAGTGTGGTCCATGTCGACTATAGCGGCGGGGATGCGTGTGGGAAGTCCCTGCTCCATGAGGTTTGTGAACATGAAACAGAGCAGGAGAGGCAACACGAAGAAGCCTATCCAACACACGGGGCGCCGTGCTATCTCTGCACACGATTGCCACACTATGGCGCGAAATCCTTTCACTTTGTAGTCTTTGTGGTTATGATTTGTTATGGAAGAATGCCAGTGAGGGTCGAGATTCAAATCTTACATTATTATTCTATTCCTTCAGAAGTACTGACATTCCGGGTCTCAGGCCGTCGATATGGCGTTCCGGCCGCATCTTGACCTCGAAAGTACGGGCGTCGAAGTCGCCGGTAGCCTTGGTGGCCTGCCAGTTGGCGTAGGTGCCTAAGTCGCGGATATAGAACACACGCATCACTGTATCCTTTTCCAGAGCAGGGATATGCACTTTTACTTGCGAGCCGTTGCGGATGGTGCGCAGATAGTTCTCACGGAGGTTGAACACAACCCAGTGGTTGTCGGTCTGAATCTCCATAATCGGGGCTCCGGTGGCTATCAGCTCGCTTACGTGGGGATAGATAACGGTAATTTCGCCGTCGCAGGGAGCCAGGAGGTAGGTGTCCTCCAGCATGGCGTTCACCTCGCTCACGCCACCTTTTGCCACCTGTACCATGGCTGCGGAGGCCTGCTTGTCTTCCTTCTGCGGACCTGCCTTGGCAAGGTCATACTGGCTCTT
>CAJMDR010000292.1 GCA_905212215.1 uncultured Porphyromonadaceae bacterium | reverse complement strand
GAGGAGGAGAGAGTCAGTCCGAATCCCGGAAAGAGAGTCAGGCCGAATCCCGGAAAGAGAGTCAGTCCGAATCCCGGAAGACAAAGCATCTCGCCGATGCGGGAGCTGACAGCCTTCCCATAGCGTCGATACGCCGTGGCGAGGTTCCCGGCATCCACACCATAGAATGGGACAGCGAGGCCGACTCCATTACCATAACCCACTCGGCGCACTCACGCTCCGGATTCGCCTTAGGTGCCGTAATGGCAGCCGAATGGCTCCCCGCCAACCCCGGATTCCGCACCATGGCGGAGTTTATGGACTTTCTATTTAAAAACTAAGAAGCATCGCAAATGTCTGACAAAGACCTGAAACCGGGCTCCGCCGCCACTCCCGACCCTTCCGCCAAAATCCTTGAAGAGATGCATAGCCGCTCCCTTTCGGGGAGGCTGAAAGAGGTCAAGACAAGCCGCTGGATACGTTTCGCCATCGTGTCGGCCCTCTTCTTCGGATGGGTGATATGGATGGGCAATCCGTGGCTCCTCTTCCTGTGGATACTGCTGGCGGACATCTACCTGACCTGCTATATCCCCTGGAACTGGTGGAAGAAGACGCAGAACAAGGTGGTGCGCACCATAATGAACTGGGTGGACGCCATTGTCTACGCCCTGATATTGGTGTACTTCATCTTCGCCTTCATAGGGCAGAACTACACCATACCGTCGTCGTCGCTGGAGAAATCGCTCCTTGTGGGCGACTATCTGTGGGTTAACAAGATGATTTACGGCCCCAGGGTGCCGCAGACACCTGTGCATTTCCCGCTCACGCAGCACACCCTACCGGTAGTGAACAGCAAGAGCTATCTGGAGCATCCGCAGCTGAGCTATCACCGTCTGCCGGGCTTCCGCCAGGTAGAACGCGGCGACATTGTGGTGTTCAATTATCCTCAGGGCGACACCGTCACTACGCTGATGGACCTGAGCCAGGGAGATTACTACGACATCTGCAACCGCCTGAAGGGTGACGGCGTGGATAATCCGCGTCAGTACATCATCGATAACCCCGACCGCTACGGGGAACTGATATGGCGCCCTGTAGACCGCCGCGAGAATTATGTGAAGCGTGCCATAGGTCTGCCGGGAGAACGGCTGATGATAGTGGATGATGTGGTCTACATCAACGGCAAGCCGCTCGCCACGCCCGACAATGTTCAGTTCAAGTATATCGTTGCCACGAACACTCCCGTAAGTCCTGACACCTGGCTCGAGCTTGGTGTGCGTCGCGAGAACCAGGGTATTCTGGAAGACCTTATGGCGACCCCGGAATATTCGGGCACTACGGTGTACTCGGTGCCTCTCACGGCGGAAAAGGCTGAAGAGGTATCGAAATGGCCGAACCTGGCACGGCCTTTGATCAAGGAGAATGACCTGCTTGCTCCGGAGTTCTTCGGCGGGGTGTTCCCGCAGGATGCCAACTACGGATGGAGCCGCTCCAACATGGGCGAGATATGGATTCCGCAGCGTGGGAAGACGCTGAAGCTTACTCTCAATAATCTGCCGCTATACCGCCGTGTGATAGAGACTTACGAGGGAAACAGGGTGGCAGTGCGCGACGGTAAGATTTTCATCAATGGCAAATTGGCGGACTCGTATACTTTCCGCATGGACTACTACTGGATGATGGGCGATAACCGCGACTGGAGCGCCGACTCGCGCTACTGGGGTTTCGTGCCGGAAGACCATATTGTGGGTTCGCCGATGTTTATTCTTGTCTCTTTCGATGAGGAACGTAGTCTTGGCAATGGCAAGATTCGCTGGAACCGGATGTTCAAAACCGGCAACCCGGAGAAGGAGAAGTTCTGAGTGGCAAAGACAGTGTTTTACCTCACGCAGAGAGGGTATTTAACCTCACGCAGAGGCGCAGAGAATTTGTCAAATAATAAATTGAGTACGCAGAGAGTTCTTTGGAGTGCACGGAGGCTCTGAGGTGATAAGAGATGAGAGAAGAAGGAGTCTGGCCTTATTGGGGTAGCTGCGGGTGGTACCGGCTATGGATTGAGGAGGAATCTTTTCCACAAGCTCAAGGCCATGACCTTACCCGTACTACGATCAGTAACTCTTCAACTCATCAATTCAATAACTCGACAACTCATCAACTCACTGTTCCGTTAGAGGGTGGGTTCAGGCAACTGAGACGCACATTATGCAAGGAGGAACTGTTGGGTCTCAGGCTCAGCGGGCATGGCGGCTGGCAGCATAATCATAAGGAGGCGCTGAGGGCTATCTATGGAAAGGCGCCGTTCTCCAGCCACTACTTCCCTGCAATAGCAGAGGTGTATGACTCGATACGCGAAGGGGACTCTTTCGCCGCTTTCACCCGAAGGCTACACGGCATTGTTGAAGGAGTGCTGGGGGAAAAAGCGCTGGAGCCTTTCCTCGGCATGAGGGAAAAGGAACCTGAACTCTTTGCCGCCCTGCACCGCGAGAGAGGGGGGTATGCCCTTTCACAACTCTCCATTCTACACCCTCTGTTCCACCTCGGCCCGGAAATGCCTTTCTCCCTTATAAAACAACAGAACGATATATAACGTTAATTAAGCAATGAAACGGCTTCTTCTCCTCATTTTCACGATTCTCGTGGGCGCCGTGACGTTCGCGCAAGACAATACGCCGCCACCGAAAATCGACACAAACCCCTACCGGGGTTATTACCATTTCGTGGACTCCTACGGCGACACGGTGCGCATGACGGTGTTCAAGGACTTCGTGGTGTATTCGCCCCTCAAGCTCCGCAACAAGAAGGAGGAGGAGTTCTACTGGCGTACGCTGCGCGATGTCCGCAAGACACTGCCCTATGCCAAACTGGCCTACTCCACGCTTGTGGAGACGTATGAGTACATACAGACCATTCCGGACGCGAAACAGCGTCAGAACCACCTGAAAAGGCTGGAGAGCGACATCTTCAACCGCTACAAGCCGGTGATAAAGAATTTCACCAAGGGGCAGGGAAAGGTGCTTCTGAAGCTGATAAACCGCGAAACAAACCAGTCGTCGTACAACATTGTCAAGGCGTTCTTAGGCAGCTTCCGCGCCGGATTCTGGCAGACGTTCGGCAGGTTCTTCGGCATGAACATGAAGGTTAAGTTCTCGCCGAAGACAAACCGGGAGGATGCGATAATTGACAGGATAGCGACTCTTATCGAACAAGACGCTTTGTAGGTTCGTGGGTGGTGCCATAAAGGCGCAGATGTGGCACCATGTGAACCTCTCGGGGTCGGTTACATACTGGAGTATGCGCCCTCCCCCTCGGAACCCCACGGCACCACATCTGCAACCTTTCTGACAGCACCCTCAGAAGTTAGAGTTAAGACAATAAGGAAAGATAATAACATACGACTTATAAGAAGGATAACTTATAGTCGGGAAACAATAAAAACAAAGAAATGAAAGCAGCACTATACTTTCTGGCGGCAGTAATGGCTTTCGCAGCCCCCGCCAAGGCACAGAATACCG
>CAJMDR010000291.1 GCA_905212215.1 uncultured Porphyromonadaceae bacterium | reverse complement strand
CAACCGGCACTGATAGAGCCGCCGTTCTCTCGGTTGTTGAACAGTTTATGACCGTCGTAAAAGACAGCCTCGCGCATGGCGAGAATGTATATCTTCGAGGCTTCGGCTCATTTATCGTCAAGACCCGTGCAGAGAAGACAGCCCGCAACATAAACAAGAATACATCCTTGATTATTCCGGCTCACAATATCCCGGCTTTCAAACCGGCTAACTCTTTCAAGGAGGAAGTTGCAAAATAAATCATGGAAGAGGACACTGAACAATCGGATATAGAGATTGAGACGATTCATATCCAATCGGATAATTGCGACTGTCGGGAATGTCAGAAAGCCCGGAATAAATACGTTGCCATCCTTGACATTGACCGATATATCGAATCGCTGAACGACTGGGATTGACTTAAATGGAGAATAACCGCGCCGATGCTCAGACATTTGAGCATCGGCGCGGTTATAATTATGGAACATACAATACGGCAAGTTCCGTCAATCTTCTTTTATGGAGACCGGGATGCCATTTCCCCTTGTAGCGGCAATGAGAGGCGTAAGCACGGAATATGTTGCGGTCTCCGGCTTTCAGTTTTTTCAGGACACTGCTTTTATTGACAGCTCCGGGACCGATGTTGTATGCAAGCGCGGCAAGAATATACCTGTCTTTTCCGTATTCTTTATATAGCTCACAGAATCTGGCATAGTCTTTACGCAGGAGCGCATCGGCCTCACGTTCACTGTATTGACGCCTGACAAAACGCTCTCCACGCTGCACGACATGACCATAGCATATTGTCGGCCAATGACGGGGTTTGTGAAGTGTCTCGAACTTCTTTATGATTATTACCGCACGCTCAAAGAGGGGAAGTTCCATAATGTTTCTTTTTGCATTTGCGGCCGGCGTTGCCGCCACAAGGGACAGCAACGCCACGAATAACAACATTATTCTTTTCATTGAGAAACCGGCGTTACAGGACCGACCACCGGACCGATGATTCTGCCGCCGTCATCGTCGCTGTCTTTACCGTTGAACTCGAAAGTCTGCTCCCACGGTGTGGAATGAAACGAATCTTCCACGACGACAAGAAATTTATGACTGTCTGCTGATTTTGCAGTATAGTTCAGCCGGAATGTTTTGCTTTCAAGAAGCACACGGTCGTTGTTGACCAGCACCGGGCCATCGACGAGCTTGAGAGTGCCTTCGCCGTCATACTGGAAATAGCGGATTGTGTAGAGGGTGTTGGTGTAGTTGCCCTCCGGCTTTATCTCAAAGCGCAGCTCAACGGTCTCGCCCTGCTTGATTTTATCGCCGTATGGCATGACCTCCACGGTGAACGGGTAGGACTGCTGCACATCGAGGTCGTCAGAACAGGATGCGAGGGCAAACACGAGGGCGAACAGAGTCGCCCAGAATCCGAAGAATCGAACAGGGGTAAGGCGCACGGCACCTATTTTATCAAGAATCATTTTCATTATTATTCAGAGTTTTATTTTGTTAGACTTTTTCGGATAGAGCGACATCAGGTAGTCGTTCACATCCTTGTGATTGGGATAAATAGCCGATTTATCCATGACCTTGTCGCCAAACTCTCGCTGGAGTCTGGCGAGAGCCGCACGACCGGCGGTGTCATTGTCAAGATAGCACTGGATAACGGTATAGTCAGCCAATGGGGTTATAGCCTTGGCAACATTTGAGACAGAGTTGAGCACAACCGAATCCATGCCGTCGTTGAAGCCGAGCCTTTCAGCCGAAAGGAAGTCAATGAAACCCTCAAAGACATTGCACCGGGCGTTGCCGTTGGCAATATGGGTGATATGCTTCGGAGGATAAGCCCCCTTAAAGAAAGGATTCCGAAGCTCAAATCCATGTGCATTATTCTCGAAGCCGATGGCATAGTAGTCCTTGCCATGAAGCTGATAATTGACCTGCACACAGAATCGCCGGGCGATGTCTCTGGTAATTCCACGATCGGCAAGGTATTTCAGCAACGCTGGAGAAGTAAGCCGCGACACCTTTACATTCTCGAAAGTCGGTTCCTCGACAAACGGCGTTGGCTTATAAGGTTTGGCGACCGGAAGACGCATCTTCTCCGCGATGTAATCGGCCTGCCTCAAAAAGTCCGTTTCACCGGACATTTCTCCGGCAAGCGAGAAGATGTCGCCTCCCGCGCCCGTTCCGAAGTCAAACCAAACCTGGCGGTTAGGATTGACATGGAACGACGGTTTTCTCTCACTGCGATACGGAGCGTAAAACCACAGACCTTTGCTGTCGCGGCCCGTAGGCTGATAGCCCAACTGATTCAGGAACTCCACGAGGGAGATTTTCTTTATCTCGTCTATATTCATATGCGCATCTTCCGTTTCGGCTTATCCGCTTCCTGTTTCGGAGGCTCTTTCGGCTCCTGACGGATGCTGACTTTCTGGATATTTGACATTTCTCCGGCGATATACATGTTCAGTTCACGCATATTGGCGGAGCCTGTCATCTCGTATGCAAGGTCGTATATACCGCCGTATGCTCCGGACTTGGTATCACGCCAGAGGTTCGTCTCGATGTTGATTACCATCGTAGGCTCACCTTTCGGGTCGTATGGAGCCTTATATATGCGGAGATTGCCGTCAGCCGCTACCGGATGTTCCTGTCCGAGAGCCTTCATAAAATCAGTGAGCCTGATTTTTCGGATGTCCGGAGTCACCACCTTCGGTTCCAAAGGTTGACACACCTTAGCGGTAAGTTCCTTGCCCTGCTCATAGTCGTTCATGTACTTGACGATGAAGTCTCTCGGATCCGTGTATAACTTCGGATTCATCTTCAAAGCCGCAAGGTCGATGATGTCTCCGCTCTGGTCAGTGGCATGGTCATACCAGCGGTTTGTTTTGGTATCAACCACCAGCATCAGCTCCGGGTCGTTCCGCTGCGGCGCATAGTACAGCTTCATGTCCTCGAAAGCCTTTACAGGCTTTTCACCGAGAGCCGCCATGAAGTCCGTCAGCGGAATACGGGCAATGTCATTCTTCGTGAACCTCATAGCCTAAAACTGATATTTGAGGTGAATGCCGTATGCGAACAGGAAATGCTCGGTATCATTGCCGAATACAAACTTCTCTTTCAGATGCGCACCTAATGCCACATGGTCCGAGAGATAGAAGTCAGCCGAGAAAGTGACAGAGCCGCCATAGATGAAGGCATCTTTCGCCTGAATGGTCGAGCCATCCCGTAGGACGCTCTCGCCCCAGTTGACCGTCTCATATCCAGCGAGTGCCGACACGCCTCCGTAGAGGTGGAAGGTCTGTGAGTAGTCGCTAACAATGCGGAGATTGTAACCGACCTCACCTGTAAACTGCGCCACCGGAATACGTCCTTTCTCGCCATAGGGTTTGTAGGTCTGGAGGTATTCGCCACCGAAAGACCATGTATTCGCATTGTTGCCCTTTATGACTGAATAGAATATGCCGAGATTGTAGCCGCAGTTGCGGGAGTTGTCGGTATAAAAACCGTTTACCATGTCGGCA
>CAJMDR010000290.1 GCA_905212215.1 uncultured Porphyromonadaceae bacterium | reverse complement strand
CCGTATGAAAGACCTATTCAAAGGCCATCATCCCTGGCTGCTTGTGCTGGTGATTGCAGTCGATATATTTTCGGCTTTGGTCATCCGCCATTCCATCCTGACCAAAGGAGAATCAGAATTCAATGCCAATGTGTTCTTTTGCCTTATTATAATCGGCGGACTTGCGTTGTATGCAATCCTCGTTGAGTTTCTCTCAGGTCAAGATATGCCGTTAATCGGCGAGAAAAAGGGAAAAGAGGAAATGGTAAAAGTTCCAGTGTCCCAACCAATCGCAGAAGAAACATCCGTAGAACGACCGACAGTTCCGCTTGAACAGGCTCCTATATCGCGCGATGATTTAGAGCAGATAATGCGCAATGTAATGTCTGACATAAAACGTGAAGTTGCAGTTCCGACAGGGACAACGATTACAAAAGACGAAGATGGCATTGTATCCGTAAACATCAACGAGATGAAAAATTCGGCAAGCGAACTCGTCAGAACACAGGAAGACGCCAAGTACAGATTCGCTTGTGAGTACACAATGAAAGTTCTTGGCAGTTATATCAAACAGCGAGACGTTCCGACCCTTCTTTTCCGTCTGGGATTATTTCAGAGAGTTTCCACACCCAACTGGGACCCCCGAAGTTCAGAAGATATTGAAGCCGGGGGCAAAATTCAAAGAATCGAGGTTTCCGCACCGGTCGAGAAATGGGCATTGCTGCACTATGGCTGGAATATGGGCAGACTCTTTGGAAAACAAAACAACTTCATCACTCACTTTCTGAAAACCACTTTCCACTATCATCTCGATGGTCTTTCAGACAATCAGCTTCCAAAGAAACTCAAACAGAATCCACTTCAGGGAGTAATCAAAATCGAAGAGCGCTTTGACAAGGATTTTTCGATTGAAGATTATCGTCTTTCAAACGACGTTCAACAATCGGAAGGAATCGAGAATACAAAAGCAAGTCTTATCTCTGAAGACGCTGAACCGTCGCCTATGACTTCAACCATTGAGACTCCTCATGAGGAAACAGAGCCCATTACTCCAATCCAAACAGAAAATCGACCAGTGAGAATGCCTCCGCTGTTTGAAGGCGAAGAAAGACACGAGGACGATGATGAATGGAACAACGAGGACTACGATTACTCTAATGATGATGAGGAAGAAGATGAAGACGATGAACCCATGACTGAAGAGGAATTTGATAATTTCATTGACCGGCAGATAAAAAAAGGCAAAAATTCAAGATGCCTTGATAACGAACTTCTCGCCGGTTAAAAATCACCAATATCAACAAATCTCCTGCTGGAGAGGTCGTTTTTCCCCACCGGAGAGGATTTGGAGAGGGTTTGGAGATACTTTTGAGACCATTTAAAGCTTATTGTTCTCCTATTTATCTCCTTATACATTTGCAACCGAATCTTTAGCCCGGATGTGCCGCGTCGGCACGTCGGTTTCCTAAGGATTCGGTTGCATTCATGTTCACAACACCCGTGACTTTCGACAGACTTCCCGAAGCGGTAGTCTATCTCATCGAGCGAGTATCAGCCTTGCAAGATGAGCTGCGGGAGCTGCGCAACGCACTTGCTCCCCCATCAACTGACAGTTCTCCTTTCATCACTGCGAAGGAGGCCTGCAAACTACTCGGAGAGTGCAAGAACACTCTCTATGAAAAGGCTCGCGCCGGAATCATACCGGCGTACAAGAATCCCGGCGGCAAAGCATGGCGATTCATCAAAAGCGAGCTTCTGGAATATATGGCATCCGGCAAACCGAAATCTCAGCAAGAGAAGTATGATGAAATGGTTGCCGAGATGAACAAAGGTCTGCGCCCCGGCGGTCGTAATCGCATAAGCCGTTAGCCTATGAGCGATGTGTTTACACCTCAGCTCGTGCTCGACAAGGCAATCGACCACTGCACCGCAATCACTGGCGGCGGATTTCCCATTAGCCTCTATCCCTCCAAAATCCAACGTATCATCAGGGAGGTGAACGACTGCTATGGATTTCCAGTCGATTATGTTGCGGCGGCAATGCTGGTGGCAGTATCGGTAGCGATAGGCAACATACTAAAAGTCAGCTTTTGTTGGGATTGGATATAGAGACTCATCATGGCACAGCCAGCCATAATGGATACTTGACGACGGGAATTTTGAAATTACTGGATGGACAGGCATTTCATTATTAAAGAAAACACCATCTTCCCAACCGCATCTAAATCTTAGCACTCCATCAATTCTTTTTATCAGCAGTTTCTCTCCTATTTCAGACGCAAATTGCTCAACAGTAAAAGTTTCTGTAGGAATTCGATTAAAATACCATCCCTCCCATGGATCTAACCAAATAAAGAAATAGCGCTTCCATCGATTTATCAAATTATCAACTTCTTCATCTGTGATATTAATTTTTGACAAAACGAACTCGCGTAATTCTTTATCCCATCCACCGGGGAAACTTTCAATAATGAAATCCCATGCAGATGAAGAGTATGCTATTTTCGATGTGATTGCGATATTTCCCATAGCGCAAATTTAGCCAACAATTCTCTACTCACAAAATTTATTGAGGCACTTCGATAATGGGAGAGTCCTATTGCTAAATATTCCTTGAAGAAGTTGCCACTGAGGACGAGCGAACAGCCAGACTTGACATTGCAGACTATCTCCTGCAAATCGAGCCTGACCAGGAAGTGATGCAAGCTATGATACGCCGTAATCCGATGTTACAGAAACTCATCGATGACCTGCAACTCACTCTCGTGTCAGTTGAACGGTACAACCCGGATGCTGAAGCTATTCACAAACCCACAAACACTGAAAAACAATGACTGCGAAGAAAACTCCCTCAACACCCGCATCCAAGTCAACTGAGTTGATTGATGCAACCAAATCCAAAGTATCAACTCTTAATCCCGATTTTATTATGGAATCAGATAACCCTATCAACTCCACCAATCCTGTTAACAGCGGCAATCCTGTTAACAGCACCACACCTACCAACGCCGACAATCTGTTTGATAACGAGCAGGCAGCAACCGAGGCAACAGTCATAATTGCCACAACAGAGCTGCCGAAACAACAGCGCATCGGCAAGCAACAGCGCAAATCAGACTTCGCTGATTTCAAGGCAACCTATCTTGTGCCGTCAAAGCTGTCAAAGCGTCATCCGGTAAACATCGATGACAGCGTATGGGAGAAGCTCGAACGCATCGCCCGTATCCTCGGAGACAGGGACACGACTGTCGGCAGCTACATCAACACTATCCTTGTCGAACATTTAAGAATGTATGCTGACGACATTGAAATCTGGCGCAAGCTATGAAAAATGTCTATCTGACATCTCATAGGTCTAACGACATTCCGACCCATAGACCGTTCGGCAGTCCGACCTTACCACCTAAAGTACGTTGGTACCTCAGTACCTACTTCAGTACTAAATGACGTAAGTTTAACCCGACCGCAGGGAGCGGTTATCGTCAGCGCACAACTAAGAAACGATAGTGGATTAGTTGGGGATGCAAGGGTATGTTTCGGGAGGTAAAAAATTCCC
>CAJMDR010000289.1 GCA_905212215.1 uncultured Porphyromonadaceae bacterium | reverse complement strand
GACTTGGTTGGTCGGGAGGGGCTGGCAGTCTTCGTCGGCGAGGTGGAGGAAGCCGTGCGACTTGGCGATCTGTTTCATGCAGTGGATGAAGTGTTGACTCGGTCCAGCCATCGCCGCTGCTACGCGGTCATCTCGGCATGGATGACTTCCTGCGTGCCTCGGAAGCTGATGCGGATGATTATGAGCGTCATGTCGGGAATTCCGAGATGGCCTTCGGAGCGTTCCCATAGGCGGAACTGGATGGTGCGGTCCTCGCCGAAGTAGTGGATGCAGGCTCCGACAGAGTTCCAGTCGAGTGTGGCATCATCGGGGTCGCTGCCGAATACTTCTGTGATATATGCGCGGAAGTGCTTTCAGCCAATCTCGGCTGCATTCGGCAAAGCTCAAGCAAGCTTGGCTTTGCGCTCATTGGCACGAGACGTCGAGGAAGAAGTCCACGATGGCGTCGCGGGTTGTGGATTTGATTTCTCGCATGGGTGGAGTGGGTGTTAAAGGGTTAAACAAGCGATTTTGCATCCGGGTACCCGATTCGGTGCGTCCGTGGGGCCGTGGCTCTCGTCGGCGATGTGGCGGAATCCGTTTGCTTTTGCCGCATCGCGTAGCCATAAAGATACGGCATCGGCTTCTGCCTGAGGTTTCGCCGCGAGTCCGGAGATATAGAACACGGAAACGATGACGGTCATGTCGGGGATTCCGAGATGTCCGTCAGAGCGTTCCCATAAACGGAACTCGAAGGCCCGGTTCTGTCCGTGGTATCGAGTGGTTGCGCCGACACAGTTCCAGTCAAGTATGAGCTGGTTGGGAATTGCTGAATAGTTCTCTACCATGTAGTTCACGAATTGCGTTGCACGCCATTCTCGGCTGCACTCGGCATAGCTCAAGCAAGCTTGGCTCTGCTCTCGTTGGCACGAGAAGTCATAGTAGAAGGCCTTGATGCTCATCTGAGCACCTGCCGAGATGGGATTGGAAAAGGTTGCTTGCATTGGGTTTGTGAGGTTTGAAGTTTACCAAAGATGGTTGTTGGACTCTGGTGTCCAGGGGTCAGAAGGTCGGAAATAAACATGGGTGCGGTCGGCGCTCTTGCGGCGTTCAAGTCGGATTGTCATTTCTTTGATGCTGTCCTGCTCAGGACGGTTGCCGACCATCATTGCCTCTTCTCGAAGAATCATGTTGCGGATGCCCTCAGCGTCGTAACTGATGCGCTCGTAACGGTAGAGCCATTCGACTTTCTGAAGATGGGTATTCTCTTGATTGAGATAGTAGCACCATATACCAAGCCCTATCGAAGTGAGGAATAATACAGAGAAAATGAGATATCCCCATTTGGGGGTGGCGAGCCACCACTGACCTGTGACAAGAGATTGCACTTTATAACGCAGGTCACTTACTATATCATAGAGAGCCTTACGCTCCTTGGAAAACTCCTTACGGAAGCCTTCGTAGAGAGCATCCTTTACCTTTCCGTTGATATTATCGGTCAGTATTTTGGCTACTCCATTTGAGACGCTATCCGGCAGGGCTGCAAGCATATTATTGACAGGCTCATTGATTGAAGCTGACGGTAGCTTCTCATCAAGCAACTTGCCGATGCTTTCGTTGGTCGCAACATTGTCGGGCAACTCAACCAGAATCTTTTGAGGACCAGAAGAAACGGGCGATGCAGTTTGCGATGGAGCCGGATCTGATACCAGCCGGGTGTCTATGTCTACAAGCATATCCTTATTCTCTTTCGCGGTTTTGAGAAGGTCGTCAATCTTCTCGTCTTGTTTCTTGACGAGTGAGTATAAATCTGCCATTACAGTGATCTTCCTTTCTTCTTTTTGGGTTTCTTTTTCATTCTGTGGATAAAGGCTTCTTCCTCGGGATCATAGCCGGGCCCGACTTGGAACAGTCCGCCCACTGCCTGACATCCGGTTTCGACTATGTTCTCCACGACATTAGCCACAGGAGCCTCCTTGACCTTTGCTGTCACTGAAACAGGCTGCTGTCGCTGTGGCTGAACCTCTCTTATTCCTGCGTTCTTGGCAAAAAATTTGTCAAGACGCCTGTAGGAAAACGCACGGTCAATCTTCGAACCGTTGAAGGTAAATTCGCCGTCGGAGAAGCGTATGCCCTGCGGTTTGCCAGTGTCGCGGTCGTTATAAAATTCGACTGTTATCCCTGCCGGAGTGAGGCGACGGCGGAACTCATCCCACGATTTGCAGCGGTACATCGCCGCCTGAATCTTGGACTTCATTTCGGCAATCGCGTCCTCATACAGTTTCTTTTTCGGCGAAAAAGTCAGTCCGTATTTCAGCTTGATAGCCTTAGTCACCTTATGGCTTTTGTCGAAATTATTGCTCTCGTCGATGGCTTTGCCGTGGAGATTCACGCGGTTATAGACGATATGGAAATGCGGCGAGGAGGTTTCGAGGTGGCGCACTATTATATATTGCGTGTCCCTGATGCCCATGCGCTCCATGTATTCTTTAGCCAGTTGCACCATGAAATCATCTGTAAGACGGGGTAAATCCGCCTTGTCGAAACTCACGGATATATGTCCGATGGGCTTGCTGATTCTCTTGTTGAGGCTCGCTCCGATGTCGAAACTGTCCACAATTCTGCGGTAGTCATTGCCGAGAATCCCGTCGGAATCTATCACTCGCCAAGTGTCTGGGGTAAACTGTTCCTTGTCGTGAAACTCACGCATAACGTAGCCTACAATATCAGCTGCGGCTCCTTTTGCGAGTATTTTTGCTATCATAACAATGAGGAATTTGATGTTTTCAACTTGCCGAGTGTGGCTAAAATTCCATCGAGACAGGCTTCTGCCTTTCGCTTTGTCGAGGGCCATGCGTTAGCCTGACACGCCTTGACCTGAGCGTTCAGATTCTTGCCTTGATACATTAGTTCGCGTATCGCCTCACGTTCAAAATCGGTGAGACGACCGACAACAGAGAGCCGGAAGGCTGCGATTCTAAGCAGTTCGGCGATGCTGACGCCGGCGGCTGCGGCCTTTGCTTTCACCTCGCGCTCTTCGGCATCGGTAAAATTCACAGAGACTTTTCGGTCTCTCTTATCACTGGATTCTTTCTTTGGTCGCCCACGGAGTTTCACACCGGGAGCGTCCTGATTGAACTTTCTCATTCGTTGGGTTGGGGATGGTGACCGCAGGGAACAGAGAGCGTCCTTCGGGATGCGAGGGGTTTCGGGCTGGGAATTTTTTACCTCGCGAAACATACCCTTGCATCCCCAACTAATCCACTATCGTTTCTTAGTTGTGCACTGATGATAACCGCTCTCTGCGGTCGGGTTAGATATTAGAGTTTACGCCAGATTTCGATGTCCGGGGAGTAGGCTCGCAGATGGTCGGAGAGGACAGCGTTGATGTAGCTGGCGACGGTGGTGCCACGCTCGCCGAGGATGCGGGCAATGCGTTCAAGCTGCTCCCAGATGTCGTCCTCGATGTTGACCGAGTGGCGGTTAATCACCTTTGCCGGAGTGAGGAACGTAGCCTTAATCTCGGCGAAATCAGACTTGCGCTGTTGCTTGCCGATGCG
>CAJMDR010000288.1 GCA_905212215.1 uncultured Porphyromonadaceae bacterium | reverse complement strand
AACGGCCTGGTGGCTATGCTCAAGCAGATGAAGCTTTACGCTCAGGCCTTCGAGGCAATTCAAAACGCTAATAATAACCAATAACCTGATACCATGTTCGCAAACCAACCCAAAGGACTCATTCCCGCGGCCCTGAGCAACATGGGCGAGCGTTTCGGCTACTACATCATGAACGCCGTGCTCGTTCTGTTCCTTTGCTCTAAATTCGGCCTGAAGGAGGAAACGGCATCTATCGTCTACTCCTGTTTCTACGCCGGCATCTACATCCTCTCCCTCGTGGGAGGTCTGATTGCCGACAGACTGCAAAACTACAAAGGCACCATCATCAGCGGCCTTATCGTAATGACTGCCGGATATGTCATCCTGGCATTCCCCATTTTCGCCGCCGCAGGAGAGTCCGACACCTGGATTCTTGCCCTTACCTGCGTGGCTCTTTTCCTCATAGCATTCGGCAACGGCCTATTCAAAGGCAACCTACAGGCTATTGTGGGTCAGCTCTACGACAACCCGCGCTACGCCGATCAGCGTGACTCCGGTTTCCAGATTTTCTACGTCTTCATCAACATCGGCGGACTCATCGCTCCCTTCGTGGCGCCTATGCTCCGCTCTTGGTGGCTCGGAGAGAACGGCCTTCTCTACAACGCCGACCTCCCCGCGCTCTGCCACCAGTATCTGACGCTCACCGACAGCATGGACACGCAGAACCTCAACAACCTATACGCACTCATCTCACAGGTAGGCGGCAACCTTACCGATGTTTCGGCATTCTGCACCAAGTATCTGCAGGTATTCAACACCGGCATACACTACTCCTTCATCGCCTCCGTGCTCGCCATGGTAATCTCCCTGGTAATCTTCCTCGGCACGAAGAAAGGCCTCCCCAATCCTCCCAAGAAAGAGGCTGCCGAAGTGCAGAAATACACCGCAGAAGAGAAACGCGCCATGGCCACCGAGATACGCCAGCGCATGGCTGCCCTCTTCGCAGTACTCGGCATAGCCATCTTCTTCTGGTTCTCCTTCCACCAGAACGGCACCTCGCTGTCGCTCTTCGCGCGTGACTTCGTCAAGACCGACTCCGTGGCTCCCGAAATCTGGCAGGCACTCAACCCCTTCTACGTAATCATCCTCACCCCGGTGATCATGGCCATCTTCGGCGCCCTCGCACGTAAAGGCAAGGTAATTTCCACCCCGCGTAAAATCGCCATCGGCATGGGTCTGGCAGGCATAGCCTACCTCTTCCTGGTAATCGTTTCCGGTCTCAACGGCTATCCTTCGGCCGAGACCTTCAAGGCCCTCCCAGTTTCAGAGGCTGCAGGACTCAAGACCGGTCCCTGGGTGCTCTTCGTACTCTACTTCTTCCTCACCGTGGCCGAGCTCTTCATCTCCCCGTTAGGACTGAGCTTCGTATCGAAAGTGGCTCCCAAGCATCTGCAGGGCCTCTGCCAGGGACTCTGGCTCGGCGCCACCGCCGTGGGCAACCTCCTGCTCTGGATCGGCCCGCTCGTTTACAACTCCGCTCCCATCTGGGTGGCTTGGACCATGTTCCTCGCCGTCTGCCTCATCTCCATGGGCGTAATGTTCGGCATGGTGCGCTGGCTTGAGCGCGTTACCGACGAACATCCTGCCGAAGAGATTATAGAAGAGCAGGAAAAACTCGACAAACTGGCCAAGAAGGCCAAGAACTGAATATGAAAACTGAAGCTAAAAAGAGATCGCACCATGATGGTGTGGTCTCTTTTTTATTGCATTTTCATCAACTAAACCCCTGGGTTCATACAATATGGCTTTGCAAAGGTTGCATCGCGTGTCCCAATGCCTTAATTTTGCAACAGAAAAACAAACAAACCCCTCTGCCAAGATGAATAAGCCCACCAAGATCATCACTCCCGAGCAGCTAATCGCAGAAGCGGAAGCCGCCGACCGAGCCGCCATAGAACCTCAGAACACGCAGCAGGACGCCGCAGAAGAATCGTGCGCGACTCTTGAAACAGACACCGAACACCGCGAGGCTGTTTCCGAAGAAAAAGAGTTCTCTGACGGGAAGAAAAAGTCCCGCATCCCTAACAGCGTAAAAATGGGCGCAGCCGTAGTAGGAGCCGCCGCCGTAGGCACCGGAATAGTACTCGGAGCCGACCAGGTAATGGACAACGGCACCGACGCCGCAGCAACGGCAATAGACGAAGAAGAGAATAGCGACGCCGACGAACCGGAACTCGAAATTGAGGCAGTGTCCGACATCCCGGGCATAGCCGCGGTAACCGCCGTAACTAACCATTATCATACCTCCGGCAACCATTCGGGAAGCCACGGACACAACGGTGCTGCAAACGGCTCTCACGACGATTCCAACATTCTGGAACCAGAATATAACCAGCCTGTCAACATCAACGATGCCGACAGCATCCTTGACTATTCCGACAATGGCAACATGGCCAATCTGGAAACGGAAGAAGGCACCGACTACGTGCATATTGAACTTGACAACGCCTCTTCACAGACCGATGACCTTGCCGACGGCGGCGACATGCTCCCAGACGGCGACATCATCCTCTGACCGACTGCCATTCTGAGCATTGAGTTCCATTCAATATCATTGACATATTCTTTTTTATCCACCCCACAAAGGCTGTGCCCACCCCGGCACAGCCTTTATACCTTCTCCAGATGATAATTTATTAAAAGAGATCATTTAGACAACTGGCATTCAATATTTTTATAATTTTGCAATATGGACGTAGCAGAACGCACAAATAGCATCGTCATATATCAGACAACCGACGGAGAAACAAGCATTGATGTGAAATTCCAAGACGAAACTGTTTGGCTCTCTCAAGCTCAAATGGCTGAGTTGTTCCAAAAGGACAGAACAGTTATTGGACGACATATCAATAATATTTTCAAAGAAGGAGAATTGGAACGAAATACCACATGTGCAAATTTTGCACATATGGGTTCAGATGGAGATCAACAGTATGTTACAACGCTTTATAACCTGGATGTCATTATCTCCGTTGGTTATCGTGTCAAGTCACAACGCGGTACTCAATTTCGCATTTGGGCTAACAAGATATTGAAACAATATCTTTTGCAAGGTTATGCCGTTAACGAACGGCTCGCCGCGCAGAAGTATGACGAGCTCAGCCAATTGGTAAAAGTCCTTGGGCGCACCATCCAGAATCAGGAACGACTGACAGAAGACAGCCGCTCATTGCTTGATGTGGTGGTTGACTATACCTATGCCCTTGACACTCTTGACCGCTATGATTACCAAGAGCTAAAAATTGAAAAAACAACGGGTAAAGAGTCTTTTCATGCCACTTACGAGAACGCGATGGAAGTCATTCACGATTTGCATAAGAAATTCGGAGGCAGCACACTTTTCGGCAACGAGAAAGACGATTCTTTCAAAAGCTCAATAGGTCAGATTTACCAGACATTTGGTGGCGTTGACCTTTATCCTTCAGTGGAAGAGAAAGCCGCTATGCTCCTCTATCTCGTAACCAAAATCACTCGTTCAGCGACGGCAACAAACGCATTGCCGCC
>CAJMDR010000287.1 GCA_905212215.1 uncultured Porphyromonadaceae bacterium | reverse complement strand
TCCAAGACACTCAATAAAGCGAGCTAATTTTGGAACATAGAACTGAACACCCTAGTTAAGGATCTTGAAAATGTCACACAGGAGTTCATATCTAAACTGATTGAACGACCTGAGATAGCAAGAGCACAGACATCATTCAACTCAAATTATCCTCAATATAAGGTTGAGGTAGATGCCGCCATGTGTAAAAGAAATGGAATTTCCCCAGTAGATATTCTAAGGACACTCGGTGCGTATGTTGGTGGTTCCTATTCTTCAAATATAAACAGGTTTTCAAAACTTTACAGGGTAATGCTTCAGGCTCCAGCCGAAAGCAGGATAAGCGAAGAATCCCTGAGTAACATTTTTGTCCGAAATAATTCCGGACAAATGTCGCCGATTTCAAATTATGTCACATTGACAAGAATATATGGTGCGGAAAGCCTGACTCATTTTAATTTGTTCCAGTCGATTGCCATAAATGGAGCACCTGCTGACGGATATAGTTCTGGTCAGGCTATAAAAGCTATTGAGGAAGTCGCAAAGGAAACGTTGCCGAGTGGATACGGATATGAATTCGGTGCGATGACACGAGAGGAAGCAGAGACAGGCAACAGTTCGACATGGGTATTCATAATATGTGTGATATTCATATACCTTATTCTCGCCGCACTATATGAGAGTATTACTATACCGTTCGCCGTCATCTTGTCTGTGCCATTCGGTCTTACCGGAAGTTTCCTTCTTGCTTGGATGTTTGGCTTGGAAAACAACATTTATATGCAAACCGGAGTCATTATGCTCATTGGTCTTCTTGCGAAAACTGCAATTCTAATTACGGAGTACGCAGTTGAGGCTCACCGAAAAGGCAACGACATAAAGACATCGGCACTATTGGCTGCCAAGCATCGTCTGAGACCGATTATCATGACTTCAGCGACAATGATACTCGGCTTACTTCCAATGATATTCACCACAGGAGTAGGCTCAAACGGATCAAAATCTCTCGCAATAGGTGTAATCGGTGGCATGGTTCTCGGCACAATCGCATTACTTTACATAACTCCCGCACTTTTTATTCAACTTGCAAACAGAAAATAATATGTGTTATACTATCTTTAACAATCTTTTCGTGTAAAGTTATCGTATTTTTAGATAATAAAGGCTTGTGCTTAGAATCAGTCGCTGTTCAGGCTGCCCCACTCGAAGAAAGCCATCGAGCATTTATGCACGAGATACATAGCCCCGGCATCAATGGAGATGTGGGCGGCACCAAGCGAGGCGATGGTTGCCGCCGAGGCATTGAGTCCGACGAAATGCACATTGACATTGCCGTGGTTGCGGAAGGCAGCGGAGATAGACAGGCCGGTGGCGAGCGAGCCGCCGAGGCTGTCGATAAGGACATTCACCTGCTTGCCCTCGTTTTTGGCAAGCTCGCGGTCAACGGTCGAGCGGTCGAAGTCATAGCCTCCGACGTAGCCTTTCAGTGTGATGTTGTATGCGGTTTTAGACATGTGGTAGCGTTTTGATACCACGAAGTTACCGCTATAAATAAGGAGGGTAAAAGACACTGAAATTCACGGAAATTTTGTAACTTTGCAACTACTATGGGAAATAGAGCAAGAACATTAGACCAACAAATTGCCTTACTTCAAAGCAGAGGTATGGAAATCTCCGATATAGAGAAAGCCAAAGAGGTTTTACTGGATGTCGGATATTACCGTCTTGGATTTTACTGGTATCCTTTTGAAAAAAGCTGTCCTGCCAATCAAAGAAGAACTCACGAATTTAAGGATGGCGCAAATTTTGATGATGCAGTAAAACTATATTATTTTGATTACGCACTACGTAATATACTACAAAAATATATCACGCGAATAGAGGTAAATTTCAGAACGTATCTTGTTTATACTATTTCCAATAAGTATAGTACACTTCCAACATGGTTCGTGTCTTCACGGGTTGTTGACCGAGATTATATATCAAGTTTTGATGCAGAGGTTTATACCGATAAATTCAAACGTAATAAATTCATAGCCGCACACCATAGGAACCATATTAACGACAGATATGCTCCGGCATGGAAAACCCTTGAATTTATGACATTGGGTAGCAACATTGCACTATATAAATCCTTGCTTGACCTTGACGATAAAAAGGCCATTGCCGAGCATTTTGGAGTTACATATACCAATATCTTTGAAAATTACTTGGATGTTGTGCGTTGCGTGAGAAATACCTGCGCTCACGGTGGCCTGTTATACGATATCGCCCTTTACCCCCTTATACGTAGAGGTCCGGCAGGTGTTGGAGGCGATGCACGAAAAAAGTTATACGGAGCGTTAAAGGTAGTAGGCTACTTGTTAAGGCAGGTATCAGCAAACCGAGCTGCGGATTTCGAGCAAGAAGTAGATAATCTGATAAATAAATATGCCACAACACCGGCTATTAGGTCGGTACTCCATCAGAACAGCGGATTCTCGATATGAAGCCGCCCAGCAAACTTTTTCTCTGAAAATTTTGTTGGTAAAGAAAAAAGAAGTACCTTTGCAACATAAATAGTGCTCGTATAGGCTATGTCTCTATACCAACACTTAAAAAGGGAAAAAGAGGTCGCGGACTATGTCTCCGCGACCTCGCTCTTTTTATCTACTGAAAAAAGGGAGCCTTCCCGATGGGGAAAGCTCCGAAGGAGAGATGGTTCGGAGGGTCAGATGTTGCGGAACACGTTATTGTTGGCGCCCATCGAGTAGTCGTACATGAACAGCTCGCGTCCGAAGGCTTCGTAGTCGAAGTAGTTAGAGAGGCCGCCCATCATCCTGTCAAGGTCGTAGCACTCATTGACGATGTGCCGGGCGAAGTCTTCTTCGCTGTCCCACTCTCCGCAGTATGCTTCCTCGAAGTCATCGAGGGAGTCCGCAAACTCCATGTAGTCATCGACGGCTTCCTGGCCGTACTTGTCGCACATATCGGAGTATTCGATGATGTGGTCGAAGTCGTCCTCGGACATGAAGCCCTCGTTGTACCACTGGCGGGGGAAGCCCTCGTAGTCCTGCGCCATCAGCTCGGGGTCTGCCTCGTCGGCGTGGATAGCGCGGCAGAAGTCGATGAAGTCGTCGTAGCCGTTGAACGACGAGAGGTCTATCCACAGGCCGCAGAGCGAGCCGTCGTTGTACTTGCCGTAAGTCCCGACATATACGGAGGGTTCGCCGTCGCACTCGCTCTTGTGCCGCGAAATGGCGTCTTGCAGTTCGGCCTCCGTGTAGCCCAGTTCTTCGAGTCGTTCCTCGACTCTTGGAGTGATGTTGAGTTCTCCGAATTGTAATCTCATCTTGGTAGAAATTTGAGGGTTTGACATTGGGTTCATTTTTTTAAGTTTTACGGTGCAATAATTGGGAGAGCTGAGAAAGCGATGTAAAAGCAAAAATTTCAAGTAAAATTTTAAGGCCGTGGCCGGTCAATACTACCTGCAAGGTGGAGATTGATAAAAATTTATGCAGTAAATCCGCAGGCTTGTTTTGCGATGAGCGGTCAGCCCTACCTTTGCATCCGAACACTAAATGAAC
>CAJMDR010000286.1 GCA_905212215.1 uncultured Porphyromonadaceae bacterium | reverse complement strand
TTCCAGCCGTGACGCTCTCTTAGCCACATACCACGATGTAAACAAACTTAAACAGGAAATGACCAGTCTGGAATCGAAGGTCGATAACCTTACCAAGACTGATTCGGCAGAAGGTTCTGACCAGAACCACGGAGACTGATAATAAGTTGCTTAGGCAAATCATAAAGTTGTAAATCAAAGCTTCCGCCCGGTACGGAGGAAAATCCGGACCGGGCGGAATCCATTTAAGTCATGACATCCGACACCATGCGCAAAATAAATACCGGGAAAGGAGAAATCACTATACTGACGCTCATCGCTGTATGGTCGATATCACTGGTAGTCGACCTGCCGGGACTCGCCATTTCGCCGATAATGTCGCAACTCGACGTTATCTTTCCGCATACCACCCATCTCGAGATCCAGCTGCTGGCCATGTTGCCCAATTTCTGCATTATCCCGTTTATCCTTCTATCGGGCAAACTCTCAGTGTCCAAAAGCAGACTGGGACTCATCAATTTGGGGATGGCTATCTTCATTGCCGGTGGCGTGGCGTGTTTCTTCGCCAAGAGCATTCCGGCACTCATTATCATAAGCTGCGTCATCGGCGTCGGGTGTGGCCTCGTTATCCCACTGGCCGCGGGTATAATTGCCGATCTGTTCGCTGGCGTAGAGCGCGTAAGGCAGATGGGCATAAAGTCGGGTATCGCCAATTTCATGCTTATCTTCGCCACTTTAGTGGTCGGTTGGATCGGAACAGGCAACTGGCATTTGCCGTTCATTGTCTATCTGGTGCCTGTTATTCCACTCTGTCTGTCGCCGTTCCTTACCAGAGAATACATAAATAAAACGGCTTCGGCCGGAGAACTCAGACCAGAGGCTCCGACACCTGTCAACAACCATCCACATGCCGTTGTCAGACCGTTGCCCACAGAGACCACAACTACTGACAAACAGGCTGATCATCCCACACCACTTGAAGTGGCCCGAACCACGCGCAAGTCGGCCATGGTGTGCGTATGGGGAATAATGGGATTCTATTTCGTCATTACCCTTTGCACCATAATCATCACATATTATCTTCCCTTCATAATGCAAGACTATAAAATGTCCGATTCAGATACTTCATTGGTTACGTCCGCGTTCTTCCTTTTCATTACTGCTGCGGGATTTATGCTCTCCCATGTGGTGAAATTGCTAAAAAACCTCACGACATTGGTGTGCATGCTACTAATGATCATCGGGTTGTTGCTTATGGCTCTGTTTCATTCGCTATGGATCTATTTAGTAGCTGTAGCAGCAGTAGGATTCGGTTATGGACTTCTCCAGCCGATATTCTACACTAAGGCATCCCTTCTTTCCCCCACTTCGAAAGAAGCGACCAAAACCATCTCCTACATAATGACTGCCAACTATCTTGGCACAGCCGTAACCCCACTCTTTTTCACTGGCATCCAGAATGCGCTTCACATCCATGGACACTCTTTTTCTTTCTGGCTTGCTCTTGCTTTGATGACGTTGATTCTTGTTTTCGCCATATTAAAGCGAAAGTCGTTTGTCTTTTTCACTTCTCTGAAGGAAGCATAGGCGAGTATATCGCATACAGCAATGCTTGGTTCAAGACTATGGGCACAGCACCTCGGGAATGAAATGCTGGGTAACGAATTACCTGTTGACAAAACGTGAATTAGAAGTTAATCTGGCGATGGGAGGACATAAAGCAGAAGAAAGCACGTAAAACATGATGTCGATATTTATGATTTGCTTTGCTCTCATTGCAAATTATCATCTGGAAATATCGTGAAGAGGCGTGTCAAATAACTGTTGCACCAGGAAGTGATCATGAGTGTGACTTGATGAAATTTATAGGATCAGAGAGGTAGGAAAAGACACCAGTTTTCACAACTTACAATTGGAACTCCTTTAATATCAGTGGATTCTATTTTTACGACATAGTCTGCGAGCGGGACGAAGAAAATTCCGACCGGATAGCCCGCATAAAAGGGGAGATAAGGGACCTGTCCGCCATGGAGACAGACCACGGCGTATACTTACTGCGCACCAACGTCGCCAGCCTTGACGGGCATACCAAATGGGATTACTACAATCTCATCCGGGAGATAGAATGCACCAACCGCCAGCTCAAGACAGACCTTAACCTCAGGCCGATATATCATCAGAAAGACCGCCGTCCGATGCGCATCTTTTCTTCGGGTTGCTGGCATACTGGATAGTGAACACCATCTGTTACCAGCTCAGGCAACAGGGAGAGAAATGCTACTGGACAGAGATTGTAAGGCGTATGTCTACCAAGAAACCCGTCACCACAAAGGCTGTCAACGCCCTCGGCCAGACGGTGAAGTTCCGACAGGGTAGCCGTCCCACAGCTTCTGCAAGGGAAATATACCGAAAACTTGGACTGAGGAAGGCTCCATTCAGAAAATGAAAATATTTAGGACACAGCATCCTCCGGCCCGCTCGCAATCCGCTGAGACTTGATAGCTATGCAATCCTCAAGGTTAAAGTTGGGTTAAAAGAGACGTATGGAGACAAACCCGGTGACCTGCCGTATGCTTGAGGAATTCTATCATATAAACAGTCGTTTGAGAAACAATATAAGGAGTCTCTGAGCGGCTATCGCGACTGGGAGCAGCTTGAACACGCTGATAAATGGCTGCTGTTCGCCGACAATATCGGCTCCCGTCTGGTTATAGATGAAACCTCACTGTCCAATGGGGAGTTATACACCTTTATCACCAAACGCGATGCCCGTACAGGAAAGCGGTCACTGGTCGATGTAGTGGGGGGGGGGGTACAAAATCAGAAGATGTCATCGCCGTGCTGATGAGTATAGACCGGGATAAACGTAATGCGGTCATGGAAGTTACTCTTGATCTGTCTGATTCAATGCGTAAGATTGTCCGTGCGGCTTTTCCTAAAGCCAGTCGTGTCATTGACCGGTCTCATATCCAGAAGCTTGCATATGACGCAGTTCAGGAGCTCAGAATCAAGCACCGCTGTAATGCCATACAACGGGCCAACGACGAGATGGAGGAAGCTAAATTGAATGGAGAGGCATATGTCCCGTTCCGATACCCTAACGGCGATACCCGCAAGGAACTGCTCGTCCGATCACGTTAACTGCTGTTCAAATCTGCCGATAAATGGACTGACAGACAGAAACGACGGGCTGAAATTCTGTTTGAGGAATCTCCGGACATACAGATGGCTTACGGACTCTGACATTCCCTGCGAATGATATTCTCAAAGAACACAATCAAAGATGCGGCACGCCTGTCGATGGCCAAATGGTACAATAAGGAGGAGGAAGCCGGGTTCCATTCTTTCAACGTCATTGCCGCGACATTCTACGAACGTTATGACGAGATTCTTAACTTTTATAACAACAGATCCTCAAATGCCTTGGCAGAGACATTTAATGCAAAAATCAAACTATTTCGTGCAAATCTCAGAGGGGTTGCCGATAAGAAGTTCTTCCTTTTCCGTATTGAAGTTATTTCTATTTATTTACGAATCCCAAAAATAATGAAGTTGAGTTAATGATT
>CAJMDR010000285.1 GCA_905212215.1 uncultured Porphyromonadaceae bacterium | reverse complement strand
TGACATTGAAAAGAGACTTGCCGTTACGCAGCAGCCAAGAGCCGTCGGGCTGACGGCCAATAACCTTCGTACCGCTCCAGAACAGGAGACAGAGCGTCTTTATCTCGTCGGCGGAGCGTTCCGCCGCCAGGAGCTTGTAGACATAGCGGAGATGTTTGTCTGACAACTCCAGCCAGCCGGTTGGGAGAGTGAGATTGAGTATCATGAGAGAACGGGGTTGAGAACTATGAGTACTATGATTTAGAGAGACGACACTCAGAAGAAGTAGCCCGAAGCCTTCTTTTCATTGCGGAAAACCGGCGGAGAGAAGAGCGCTGCTGTGTCGGAATTGTGCCATAGCGGGAAGAGAGAAGGCCGCTTACGGATGTAATCCACCATGTCGGCAAGGGCCCTCTTGTTGAGCGGATTACCCTGCAGCACATCCACAATCATAGCCCGGAGCCGTCCCACGAGTTCCGACCTGCCCACACGGAGAGCGCCATAAACCAAGTCGTGGCGCATCTCCGACATCAGCTCAGGCGAGAGCCAGCCGTCGGCGATGGAAGCCTCAATCTGCATGATACGAGGCCTTAGAGCAAGATACTTCTCCCATCGCTCACCTTCCGGCACCCCGAGCATGACACATACATTTAAGCCTGGGAACAGCGTCTGGGCGAACCATCTGCCCGCTTCCGAATCATACCACTTCGCCCCGCGGCGATTCATGGAGATGCACGTAGACAGCAGCCTTCCTATGAGCCTGTCGCGGTCCATACGTAAAGACTGGAGGAGAGAGGCCGTGCGCTCCTTTGAGGCAGGGCTTATGTTCTGATTGCTGACAATCCCAAATCCGTTAGGCGTGAGCACAAGGTCGAGCTTCGGCACGGCAGTGAGTAACGCCTCACACACCACCAGCCGGCGCGAAAGCTCCTCCCCCTTCTCGAAGAAAGGAATGCAGCCCGGCTCATATTGCTCGGGGTCGGAAAGGAAGAAGAAAGAAACAGCGTTGAAAGCGCTCTCCACCCAGTCCTGCGCCGAGTCAAGGAAGCCCGAGAGCTTCTCCAACAGCGGCGTTTCGCCCTGCACCGACTTCAATACATTAGGGAGGAGGGCACGAATCTCCGCCTCCGTCTGCACAATCTTATTCATTGTCGTTCTGATTAGGAAGTTTCACCTGCTTTGCGTCGGAGTGTTCATCGAGCGTCGTCAGTTGGATGAACGGCACCTCCGGATGTACCCCTTTCCATCCGTTGAAGCGGATAATGATACGATGGACGGTAAAGAGCAGGTCGTGATACGGTTTCTGAAGAGCCTGAGCTATGGTGTACAGCTCCCGTTTGTCGGAGCCGGAATTATTGCTCTGCGCCTTTCCCGGCACCGAGCCTACAAGATTGCTGTGCACCCGCATAGTGAAGCAAATCATGTTTATTGCCTCCTGAATATCCGTCTCCCAGTCTCCGCCCTCCTTCGAGTTATCAATCTTGTTGATTACCACATCATGCTGTTCCCTTCCGTCGGGCGATACATAGAAAGTAGAGAACCAGGCCTTGCCGGAGTTCTCTGCACCGGTAAGGAAGTCCAGGATGTGCTGTTTCTCCGTCACCACCCTGTCCTGCTGCTTACGGCGGTCAGTGATACCCTCGGCACGGAAAATCGACTCCCAGTATTTCGCGCCGACCTCGATGTGGTACTTGATGGGAGCGGAGTTTTTCAGCTTCGCTTCCTTGGCTATGCCTATAAGCTGCTTTATGTTGTACCACTTACCCCGGAACAGAGCGCCATAATAAGGAATGGGGTAATAGGTAGAATCGACAGTCGGGATGCGCGATACAATCGCGAATTTCTTATACTTCGACTTCTTGGCGAGTTTGTCTTGCAGATCTCGCCACGGAGAAGTAGGATCGAGCAGATCAATTTCCTCAATATCGCTGCGGGCCGAGATAGGCTTTCGCCAGTTTGCATAAAGGATTTTCTGAATCCTGCCATGCTTGTCAGCCGGAGTGAAGCGACAGTAACAGGCTTCCTTTCTCAACAGACGCACAATCTTAGTGCCCTCCTCATTGAGAATCAGCACCGATACCGCGAAGCCGAAGTGCTTGAAGTCCTGACAGATACCGAGGAAGTAAGCGGCGAGGTCATTGTCAAGGAGGAAGTCGTCGACATCATCCCTGACCTTTTGCGCCGCTTCCGAAGAGCAGTATTGCAGCCCTGCGCCATAGCATACCTCGGCATTGAAACACTGGCACGTAGCCAGCGTCTCATCCTTTTCAATCAGTTCGAGGATGTCGAACGGCATCTGATTGTCGCCGCCCCACGGCATGTAAGAGAGCGAGTCGTCAACGATGGTAGGCACGATGTCCACATCCTCGCGGAACACCGAAGCGGAGTTCACCGTGAAAGCCGCCCTTGCCTCGTAGCCCGGCAGCGACTCCACGGAATTGAGATTGAGTTGAGAAACAGAAAAGTCCATAACTTGCTGAGATTTTCAGCGAAGTTATGGACCGTATGAGGTGCGAGAAAAGACGCCTTATTTAATCTGTGTTTTTAACATTAAGACCATCCATGATGTTTTCGCCTGGTTTCAGGTCTTTATACATCAGCCAATGGTAAACATTCTGATTTCCGTGGGTGATAACGTAAGCTTGAATAAATTTCCATCCTCGTTGGCCCATATAATTCATAGCACCTACCATGCTGTTGAATTTAATATCTTTGTTGTTCTCATCCTGAAGGTTGTAGTTTTTGAAAACTGATTGGTACTGGCCAAGGTCAAGCTCGACTTTTACATTTTTGTTATTGCCGAAAAAATTAGTACCTGTACCAACTAATTCAGCATAGACACGAGTAGTCCCGGCTTCTTGGGCAGGTACTGTAATTGGAGTTACAACCTCATCCTGCGCAAAAGTGCCGATAGCACAAGCGCAAACAAATAGGAGTAGAAAAAAAACTTTCTTCATGTTGGTATGATTATTGATACGATTCGCAAAGTTAAGCATTTTTTGTGGAACTTTGGCTATCAACGGACTATAAAAAAACTTCGAGGCCGTTTATGCGGAAGATGCAGCAGTCGCGGATGCGGCGGCATTGTCCGGAGGAAAGAATCTTTACGTTTCTCCAGCCGCCGTAGAACGAGTAACGGAGAGAAATGACATTACGCAGTTCCAGGATAGAGCCGTCGGCTTTCCATACGGAGATGTCTACCGGGTCGCCGGAGTTGAGCATCATGCGGGCTGTGGAAATATGGACAGAGCGAGCCATTAACAGAAATAAGGATTGAAAGGAGCAGTGAAGATTCCGCGGGATGCCTGTAGGAGCACCACAGGGCGCTCATCGGCGTAGCGCCAGGTGAACTTAACCTTGTTGAGCTTATCATCGTCGTTGGTTATTTCGCAAGTGCTGTCAGTGATCAGCACCGGAAGAATCACCCATTCCTCATCATCCGAAGAAGGGTCATGTTCATAATGGAACACCTCATGCGAAGCGAGGAACTGAGGGATGAACACCGTTTCATCCGAAGTCAGCGCTTCCGTTTCCACCTCATACTCCTTAAGTGAAGTGCGGTCATAAAGCTTCGACACCCCGCCG
>CAJMDR010000284.1 GCA_905212215.1 uncultured Porphyromonadaceae bacterium | reverse complement strand
GAATACGGCAAGGCAACCCTTACCTACGTGGACTCTGCCGACGCCATTCTGAAGGATGTAAGGCAAGGCTCCACGGTATGGATGAGCCATGGCGACACCATCACTTCCATCCCTTCATGTCTGCGAAAGATCGCATCCACAGCCGATGTGCCTCTGGCAGCGTTCCACATTGACGGAGAACAGACTTGGGGCGTACAGTTCCATCCGGAGGTGTTCCACAGCGAGGACGGCAAGATTCTGCTCAACAACTTTGTGCAGCACATCTGCGGTTCGGACTGCTCCTGGACACCCGACAACTTCATCGAGGCTACCGTTGCCGACCTGCGCAAGAAACTCGGCGACGACAAGGTTGTGCTGGCTCTGAGCGGCGGCGTAGACTCCACCGTAGCCGCCGTTCTGCTCAACAAAGCCATCGGCAAGAACCTCGTCTGCATCTTCGTGGACAACGGACTGCTCCGTCTCAACGAGTTCAGCCAGGTATTGTCAGACTACGACCGACTGGGTCTCAACGTCATCGGCGTGGACGCCAAGGAAGACTTCTACCGTGAGCTGAAAGGCGTCACTGACCCGGAGAAGAAACGCAAGATCATCGGCAAAGGCTTTATCGACATCTTCGACCGCGAAGCACATAAGCTCCAGGGCATAAAATGGCTTGCCCAGGGAACAATCTATCCCGATGTCATAGAGTCCTTGAGCATTACCGGCATGACCATCAAGAGCCATCACAACGTAGGCGGTCTTCCCGAGAAGATGAACCTCAAACTTGTGGAGCCACTTCGCCTCCTGTTCAAAGATGAGGTGCGTCGCGTAGGCCGCGCCCTCGGCATCCCCGACAGCTTCATCGGCCGTCATCCCTTCCCAGGACCAGGACTCGGAGTGCGTATCCTTGGCGATGTAACTCCTGAGAAGGTGCGCATCCTTCAGGAAGCCGACCATATCTTCATCGACGCCTTGCGCCGTCATGAGCTTTACGACAAAGTATGGCAGGCAGGAGTCGTGCTGCTTCCCATACGCTCTGTAGGTGTTATGGGCGATGAGCGCACCTACGAGAATGTGGTAGCACTAAGAGCCGTCAACTCCACCGACGGCATGACCGCCACCTGGACCCCGCTGCCGCATGAATTCCTTGCGGAAGTGAGCAACGCCATCATACGCCGTGTGCGCGGCGTGAACCGCGTGGTGTACGACGTGAGTTCCAAGCCACCGTCGACAATCGAATGGGAATAATATGCCATTTGCAAATTCCTTTAGTTTCTATAGCTCAAACTAACTGAAATATATCAGATATATGTTTAGAGGCTGTGCCAATTTTTTGACACAGCCTCTCTTTTTGTCGGTTTTATCGGGTTATGGACACATGATCTTGCGGGTGGTGCCGTCACTCATGCGACAGACGTTAACTCCGGAACGCAGTCTTGGCAATCTTGTTCCCGTCAGAGAATATATTTCACTTATCGAGACAGAAAAGTCGTCGTCAATGCAGGCGACAGCATTGTTTCCGACTATGTTGAAGTAGTTTTTCCAGATGTCCGCGATTTTGTATGCCTCCAGACTTTCCGTAGGCACGACCAAAACTATGCGGGCATAGTGATCTTGTTCGTCAGTTGTGGCATTGTCCGTAATCTGGCATGTCAGCGGCTGAGGTTTTATTGCGAGGTTGACAAGAGTGTCAAGGGGATTATAGGCAAAGGCGTATTCTCCTATGGTTGCTACGGTAGCAGGTACCGTAATTTTCTTAAGACTGTCGCAAGAGGAGATACCGTAAGCTTCTATTTCCATCAGGTTCTCGTTGAGGCTTACCTGCTCAATTATCGGACAGGCATGGATGGCATGGTCGCCCAATTTTTTCAGACCTGTGCCACAGGTGATTTTTTTGAGGCGTTTGTTCCAGGCGAAGGCATACTTGTCGATAAACGACACTGAATTAGGAACTACTATTTCTGAGAGTGCGGTGCCATAGAGAGAGCTGGCACCGATGGTGTCGAGACTCTCGGGGAGAATGATGGATCTCAGGCCTGTTCCATACAGAGCGAAGGGATTGAGGGTGCGGAGGGTAGACGGCAGTTTGATGCTACGGAGAGAAGTTGCTTCTGCAAAGATGGAGTGTCCCAGATGTGTCAGCCCTTCTTCCAGAACAACCTCGGTGAGATGTGGCGCTGATTTGAACACGGCGTCGCCAAATGTGTTAACCGAACCGGGCACACGGACTTTCTTCAGCCCCGAGCACTGAAAGAAACTGGCGAAACCGAGTTCCTGCAGGCCATCGTTCAGAATCACTTCTGTCATTGCCGCGCACATGTTGAACGCCTGATCGCCAATCACCCGTAGCTGTGCAGGGAACTTGATATTTCCCAGCGATGAACATCCGTCGAAACAACCTTTGCCCAGAGTGTGGACTCCGACGCCCAGATCAACCTCGCGAAGGTTAACACATTCGTTGAACGCCCAATCGCCGATCGACTGCAGAGTACTCGGTAGTACGAGCTTTGTCAGTTGGAGCTGTGATGCGAAACAACTTGCGCCGATACCTTTCACTCCATTGGGAATGACGAGAGACCCTTGTTGCACGGCAGCAGCGATGATATAGCTATCGGCAAGGGATATGAGTAAGCCGTTCTCAGCCTTGTATGCCGGGTTGCCGGGTGCTACGGTAATTGTGGAGAGGGAGGTATTTTTCCCGAGCGAGCCTCCGGCGATGTCAGTCAGAGAGGCTGGAAGATGAAGCTCAGTGAGGCCAGTACTTACCAGTGCCCAGGCTTCTATGCCGACAACTCCCTCCGGAAGCGTCACTGTCTTCAGGTTGGAGCAAGCATAAAATAACTGTTGGCTCAGCGAGGTTATTCCTGCTGGGATGACGCATGAAGTGAGTTTGGTCTCACGGAAGGCGCCAGAGGCAAGAGACTTGAGTCCCGATGGCAGCTTAATGCTGTTCAGCGCCGAGTTATAGAAGGCGAAGGTTCCTATTTCCGTGAGGCTTTCGTTGAGGTGCACATTTGTGAGCATTCCACAACCGGAGAATGCCTGAGAATCGATTTTACGCACGTTCTGCCCGAAAACAACGGAACTTACGTTAGTTGAGGCGAAAGCTTTAGGTCCCACTGCCACCACTTTGTATTCCACGCCATTAGAATCGGTGACGAATGCAGGAATGGAAACCTGATGGGAGGCTGTTGCGAGATAGGAGGATGCGACAGCAGTGTGGGTGGTGTCGTTGAGCGTGTAGAGCACACTGTCAACGGTGACGTCAGCCTTCAGAGTGGAAGGGCAAAGCAGAAGTGTAATTCCTGCAATGATGCCGAATGCGCGTTTTCGTTGCTCGGTTGGTTGGAAAAATTTTTTCAGCATAGTGAAAAAGTTGTTAGGGGTTAAAATGATTTAATTACGCGCAAGTCCACATTCTCGTAATGAATAGTGAATACAAAAAAGCGTGGAACCTTAATCTATTGCCGTCCCGTCATCTGAGGCTTCTCGCATTGCCCGTTCCTGGAGGACGGCAACGTAGAAGCCCACGCTTATAATGTTGACGTTTGTTTATAATACTCCCCGATTTTCAGACAGACACAATTATGGCGGTATGACGAACAAT
>CAJMDR010000283.1 GCA_905212215.1 uncultured Porphyromonadaceae bacterium | reverse complement strand
TCCGCCAACCGAGCCGAGCTGCAACGTCTCTTCACCAGCCTGCGCGACTCCTTGGGTCAGACTTTCGTATTGGTGACCCATGACGAATCACTCGCCGGGATAGCCGACAGAACCGTCACCATGCGCGACGGACGTATTCTTCAACAACAAGACGATTTAAACATTCAGATACCATGAAAATAGTAGTTCTCGACGCATCGCCGGCCAATGACGGCGACCTCAGCTGGAAGGACCTTGAAAGCCTCGGCGCACTGACGGTGTACGAACGCACCGCACCGGGCGAAATCATAGAACGCTGCAAGGATGCCGAAGCAGTGTTCATCAACAAAGTAATATTCAATGCCGATATCTTCGACAGCCTCCCCGCCCTGCGTTTTGTGGGAGTGCTTGCAACAGGCTACAACAATGTAGACCTTGAAGCAGCCAGAAAACATGGAGTGACAGTATGCAACGTCCCTGCCTACAGCTCGGAATCGGTGGCACAGACGGTGTTCGCGCTTCTGCTCGAAGTCACTAACCATGTGGCAGACTATTCCGCCTCGGTGAAGTGCGGAGACTGGGGGAAATGCCCGAATTTCAGCTATCGTCTCGGCCCCATCACCGAGCTATCCGGGAAATGCATGGGCATTATAGGATTCGGCAACATAGGACTCCAGGTAGCCACCATAGCGCGTGCCTTCGGCATGACGGTGCTCACCACTTCGCAGCGAACATTGCCGGAATGGGTGGAGCGCGTCAAACTCGACGAGCTTCTGAGCCGAAGCCATGTGGTGTCGCTCAACTCGGCACTCACCCCCGCCACGCACCATATCATCAACGAGGAAACGCTGATGCAGATGCGTCCCGACGCCATCCTCATCAACACCTCCCGAGGTGCCCTGGTAGACGAGAAAGCCCTCGCCGCAGCCCTGGAACGCGGGCAGATAGCCGCCGCAGCCGTGGATGTGCTGGAGGAGGAGCCGCCCCGCTCAGGATCGCCGTTAATCGACGCTCCCAACAGCTTCATCACACCTCATGTGGCGTGGCAGAGTACCGAAGCGCGACAGAGACTTCTCAATATCTCCGTCGAGAACCTGCGCTCATTCCTCGGCGGTGAACCGCGTAACGTGGTAAGCTGACATGGACTGGATAACACCCCCCGCGGTGCGGAGTGGCGACAAGATAGCGCTCGTCACTCCCGCCACCGTGGTGAGCGAGAAATACGTCATCGGCGCGGAAGCGACACTGCGCAGCTATGGTCTGGAACCGGTGAGAATGCCGCATTTCCTTTGCGGCGACGACCGCCGTTTCGCCGGAGACGCTGATGGAAGATTAGAGGATCTGCTGGCGGCATGGTCAAACCCGGAATACAAGGCCATTTACTGCGGCAGAGGAGGTTACGGGTCGGTGCAGCTCATCAGCCGCATCCCGCTCTCGTTGCCGCGCATGAATCCGAAATGGGTAGTAGGCTTCAGCGATGTCTGCGCCCTACATGCCCTGAGCCTGAAAACGGCCGTGCTGTCGCTTCACGCCTCCATGCTGAAGCATTTAGCGCTCTACGGACAGGACAGCATCGCCAACGACATTCTCGGCATTCTCGGTGGGAAGAGGGTCAACGAGCAGGAAGGGAACATTCATCCTCTGCAGCAATGCGGCACAACCTGCGGACGGCTGATAGGGGGCAATATTTCCGTTATCGGCGACTTGGCAGGCACTCCGTTCGACCCTTATGCCAACATTGGCGATGAGCCTTTCATTCTTCTTTTAGAAGATGTGGGCGAATCGCTGAGCCGCCTGCAACGCAGGTTATGGAGGCTGAGATTGGCAGGAGTGATGAACAAGGCACAGGGTATAGTTGTCGGACTTTTCACCGACTGCCATCCCGGGCTGAACTTCACCACCCCTGAAGCCATGATAGCCGACCTCCTGGAAGAATGGGGAGTGACATGCCCGGTGGCATTCAACTTCCCCGTAGGACACGATGACTGCAACGTGCCATTGGTAATCGGCGCCACCACCACCCTTGAAGTGAATCCTGCCTATTGCCTGCTCTCGCAGTCCTTTTAAGGGACCGGGTCTAAGGTTCGTAACCTGTAAAATAGACTTCATACACGAATCGTTGCTCTTGGTAAAATTTTATTCATGTTATATTGACACCTCTGAATAAAAAGTTTAACTTTGCATCATAAATCAACACCCCCTCAGCAATGAATAACGAAACAAGACCCGCAGCTCCCGCAAAGCAAAACTCCATGAGTCCTGAAGCAAAGAAGAGACTTGCCGTAGCCGGTATAGCCGGAGCTGCCGTATTAGGCATAGGAGGCGCCGCCGTGGCCGCCACCACCATGAAACATGACGAACCGCAACCGGAAGAACCGAATACGGACGTCGAGGAACCGGAAATAGAAATCACAGCCCCGGAACCGGAAGCTCCCACTCCTGCCCCCGCCGCTCCAGCTCCGGTACAACATACCGTTCATCATCATGTAGTGCACCATGAGGTTGAAATCAAGGATCCTGTTGACGAGCTGGAAGATATAAAAGTAGTAGCATTCATTGACGAGACAGGCAACATCTGGGAACTTGACGAGGAAACAGGCTATTATTTCGACCAGGAGAACTCGAAACCATGGACCTCGGAAACAGCCGACCAACATAAGGTAACGGCCGTCATGGACCATCGCGGCGAGACCTACGAACTCATCGACCCGGAGAAAGGAACGTATGTCAGCGCAAACGGTCGCCTTGTTCATGCTCCTGACCCGCAGCAGATTGAAGTGGTAGATCCAGGTCCGGAACCCATTCCTGAGCCGGAACCGGAACCCATTCCTGAACCGGAACCGGAACCTGAGCCTATTCCCGAACCGGAACCCGAGCCTATTCCCGAACCGGAACCCGAGCCTATTCCCGAACCGGAACCCGAACCCATTCCAGAACCGGAGCCCGAACCAATTCCTGAACCTGAGCCGGAACCTATTCCGGAACCGGAGCCAAATCCCGAACCGATTCCCGACATTGACTATGCCACCGACGACACTCTCGGCGGCAGCGAGCCTACTCCGGAGATAATTACTCCCTCTGAACCGGAAATTCCCGATATGCCAGACTGCACGGACGGCTCCGACATCATCGACACTGATATGTAACTCTGCAGAAGCTGACGATTACCTGTGCCGAGCAAAGGCCGGCAACTCAGGACTACGCAATAATCAGAACCTCTTAGATTACACAGTAACATAGGGCGTGCCAGATTCATTCCGGTACGCCCTCTTTTATCAGGTTAGGCAGTATGCCGATTTTTCAGTAACTTTGCGGCAATATCGGCCAACACAGCCAATCACTCCATAGGAATTGCAGGCCGATGTTTGTTATACTCATATATCCGGTTAACAACGGTACTGTCCGTAATGCCGGGAAATGTTTAATGACACAAATATACCATGGACGGAAAACGACAAGCACGCATATCACGCCTTATCCAGAAGGAATTAAGTGAAATTTTCAGACGCCAGACAGCCAAACTCGGCGGAGTTATGGTGTCGGTGAGCGCGGTTAAGGTCTCGCCTGACCTCAGCATCGCGAAGGCTTATCTTAGCATTTTTCCGCCTCAGCACAGCGCGGAAATCCTCGAGAACATCA
>CAJMDR010000282.1 GCA_905212215.1 uncultured Porphyromonadaceae bacterium | reverse complement strand
TGGCGCCGATGGCTCTTGCCGCTTCGGCCGCGAGCGTGGATACCTGCATGGAATGCTGGAAGGTGCCGGGCGCCTCTTCGGCAAGGCGCCGCAGAAGCTTGTTGTTGATATCGCTGAGTTCCACCAACGTCACCGATGAGGTGAAGCCGAAAATCTTCTCTATGAGGAGGATTAGGAAGTATGCGAGAGAGAGCAGCAGGGAGTTGATGGCGAGCATACCCAATGCCCTCGGCGAGAAACCTTCGAAGTTGCCGCTCTCCACAAGCAGTATTGCGGCATAGCACACGGCATAGGTTATGAAAGCCAGCAATGCGGAGAGCAACAGTTGGGAGCGTTTGCTGAGCTGTCGGAGACAGTAAGTCGCCACGAGCCCGGCGGCTATCTCAAGGAAGATGAACTGGTATTGGAATGTGGCCACCATAGCGGCTATCAGCACTGTGGTGAGGAGCGCCATTACGCCTGTCCTGGCATCGAAGAAGACCATGACCACTATCGGCACCGCGGCGAAAGGCACGAGGTATATGCCGTAGGTGAAGCGTTCGAAGAGCAGAATGGCGAGCACCACGAAGAGGGTTATGTAGCTTATGAGGAAAGTCATGGTACGCACTGACCGCCATTGTACAGGGCGGTAGTTGGCAAGGTAGAAGTAGAATACCAACAGAGCAATCAGCGCCGCCACACCCTGGCCAATGAGGTAATAGCTGTGGTGCAGCTCCATCTGCCGCAGTTTGAGCTGTTCCTCATAGGTCTGGAGGTTGGTGTAAATCTGCGGTGTTACAATCTCTCCGAGGTCGACGATTCGCTGACCTTTCTTAATGATACCCTGGGCAGCGTTCACCCTCAGCATTTCCTGACTGCGGAACTTGGCGTTTGTGGCGGAGTCGGCGAGCACATTCGGAATCAGAGCCACATTGAGGCTTTTCGCCATATCGGGTGTCATGAGGTTTCCGCCGTGTGCCTGACGGTACATGGAGTCGATGTGATGCAATGCCGTGGTGGGGGAACGCATCTTGCTGACATCGATGAAAGTTGCGGTGGTGGGGTCGTTGCTGTTGTCTTCGAGAGTATGCAGCTCTGGCATGGATTTCTGCCTTACGGAATCGTAGAGCGACTGTTGCAGTATTCCCTGAGCGTAGACCTGTTTCAGCTGTTCCACGCCGAAGTTGATATCGGAGGCATCCCCCTTTCCTGCCATAAGTTTGCGGAACTGCTCTATTCCCTGCTCCGGGGCTTTGTGGTCGAAGAGTACGAAAGGTACGAAGGCGCGTTCAATGGAATCGCGCAGTTTCTGGGCGGAGGCTTTGTCGCGCATCACCGGTATATCGAACTCGGCAGTGAGGAGATGATATTTCCAGGGCTGGTTGAGTTCGTAAGAGAAGGACTGATGGCCTGCTCGGGGCATAACGGCCAGTATCACCCCCACCGCACCCAACAATAGTCCTGTGCGTATCAGGAAAAGCTTGGTGGTTTTTTTCCGATTCTTATCTTTGGTCATGACGTTCGGTTTGCGAATTTGACGTCTTTAAGTTTCTTGAGGTTCTGGCAGAGCGTCTCCACTGTTGCGGCGGAATCCACCATGAGCTGCATCTCGCAATGGAACACTTCGTTCTTGGCCCGGATATTCATGGACCGCACGTTAAGCTCCATGTCGAGGGTGACCACCTTCACAATATCTGACAACATTCCTCTGCGGTCAATGCCGTCCACACTCACCGCCACGGGGAACTTGTCGGCCTTTCCTTCCCAGCGTGTAGCCACGAGGCGAGAGCCGTATGTGCTCTTAAGCTTCCGCGCCACAGGGCAGTCGGCCTTATGCACCACCACATGCTCGTCGGCCGACACGAAGCCCAACACATCGTCACCAGGAAGAGGCGAGCAGCAGGTATCGAGGCGGTAGTTCGGAGGCGAGGCGTTTGGCAACAATACGTAAGTCTCGCGACGGTTCACCGGAACAGGGGGCTCGTTCCGGTTTGCCTTTCTGCGTAGAGTGAACGGGTTGCGCAACAGTCTTGACAACATCGAGGGACTTGTCCTGGATGCCTCCTTGCGCAGGGCGGTGGTGTCGGCGAGGTTGATTTCATCGGCCGCCATCATCAGGAACAGTTCCTCCGGGTCATGGAGAGGAGAGGATCCGAGGATGCGTGCCATTGTCTGCGAGTCGGCGGTAAGGCCTTCCTGAGAGAGGAACTCGTCGAAGAGTTTGCGGCCATGTTCCGCCAGTGTCTTCTTATCTTTCTTCAACACCGAGCGCAGGTAGTTGCGTGCCTTGGCGGTCTTGCAACGGTCGAGCCATGACCGCTCCGGTTTCTGCGCCTTGGAGGTGATGATTTCCACCTGGTCGCCGGAAGAGAGCCTGTGATCCATGGGCAACAGCTTGTGCTGAATCTTTCCTGCCACACAATGCTCACCCACCTGAGTGTGTATTGCGAAGGCCATGTCCAGCACCGTGGCGCCTTGAGGAAGGGTGAAAAGGTCGCCCTTCGGAGTGAAGACGTATATGTCTGCCGAGAAGAGGTTCAGCTTCACCGTGTCGAGGAAATCGAGGGCGTTCGGCGTGGGGTTTGCGAGAATGTCCTTCACCTTCTTCATCAAGGCCTCCAGACGCGGCTCCTCGCCATATTCTCCCGTCTTGTATTTCCAGTGTGCGGCATAGCCTAATTCGGCTATTTCGTCCATTTTCCGGCTGCGTATCTGTACTTCTATCCAGCGCCCTTCGGGACCCATCACGGTTAGATGCAGTGCGCGGTATCCGTTAGGCTTGGGTGTCACCGTCCAGTCGCGCAGCCGGTCGGGATGCAGACGGTTTCCTTCGGCAAAATAGGTGTATATCTGCCAGCACCGTATCGCCTCCTGACTGTCGTCTTCGTTCTCGAACACCACACGTACGGCGTAGACGTCGTAGATGTCGTGAAAGGCAAGTTTCTTGCGTTCCATCTTCTTGTAGATGGAATAGGCGCATTTCACCCTTGCCTTTATCTCGTATTTGAATCCGGCCTCGTCGAGCTTCACTCTTACCGGAGCCACGAACTCTTCCACCATGCGGTGTCGGCGTTCAGCGCTCTGTTCTATCAGTCCCATTATCTCGGCATACTTCGAAGGATGCTCGTAGCGGAAAGCGAGGTCTTCCAGTTCCTGTTTTATCTTGAACAGGCCGAGACGGTGGGCAAGCGGAGCATATACATAGAGAGTTTCGCCGGCTATTTTATACTGCTTTTCGGGCCTCATGGAGCCTAATGTGCGCATGTTGTGCAGCCTGTCGGCCATTTTTATCAGCACTACCCGCACATCGGTGCTCATGCTCAGAAGCAGTTTACGGAAATTCTCGGCCTGCAGCGATGCTTTGTTGCCGAAGATGCCGCCTGAGATTTTCGTAAGCCCCTCCACTATGGATGCTACCTTTGGTCCGAAATTGGCCTCTATGTCCTCCTTGGTGTATTCCGTGTCCTCCACCACATCGTGCAGCAAGGCCGCGCAGATGGATGTGGAACCGAGGCCCAATTCGGAAATCACTATCTGCGCCACGGCAATGGGATGCAGGATGTATGGTTCTCCGCTACGGCGCCGCGCCCCCTGGTGCGCACGCTTGGCGAAGTGATAGGCCCGTTCTATTATCTCTATGTTCTTGCGGTGGTTGGAGTTCAGAT
>CAJMDR010000281.1 GCA_905212215.1 uncultured Porphyromonadaceae bacterium | reverse complement strand
CACAGCGTGAAGATTCTCGCCACCGAACAGGGTGTAGCCGACCTGCGCGGCAAAGACCCGTATCAGCGTGCCGAGTGCATCATTGAAAACTGCGTACACCCCATGTACAAAGAGATGATGTGGGATTACATCAAGCTTTGCAAGAACCACTTGCACATTCCCAACACTCTGCCGGCAGCCTTCGCCATGCATGAGACTTTCATGGAGACCGGCGATATGAGCCAGACCGACTTCTCCAAGTTCGGCTGCTGATAGGACCAGACATTATAAAGAGACCGTGCCACAGTAATGTTGACACGGCCTCTTTTATTATTGAAGTTGTTCGACTTCAATGCTAATCGGGCTGTTGCAGGGAATGGTATTTTTCTGCTTTCTTCTTCTTGTTGAGTGTGGTATACAGATCGGCCAGATAGCTGTAATATAGTGATTTGCTGTTTTGAGAGATTCCGGGAGCGTCAAGGAGCTTAAGATTCTCCTCAAGGATTTTCAGCGCCTTCTTGGGGCTGTCGAGACCATGTCCGGTGTAGAAAGCCAGAAAGACGGTTGCCACACAGCGCAAATCGTTGGCTTCTTCCGAAGACGCTTCATCGATACGCTTAATGAGATGTCTCAACTCGTCCAATGCTTTCTCCGTGTCAGGGTTATCGGCAACCGTAAGAGTGAATCTCATGAAATCCGCCGACAGCAGATCGGTAATCGAGGCTCGTCCATTATCAAGCTCTTTGGCCTTGTCAAGAAGAGATAATATCGCACTGCGTATGTCTTGCTGAGTCCGGGTCAGGGTAATGTTCTTTCCCCATTCCCAACTGTCGGTATCGGGCCAGTAACGTTCCAGCAAATGCCTTAAAAGCGAGAGGGCGGTGGCAACAGGCTCATTGGCATTTTCTATCAGCCAGTCACCGACCTCTTTTTGAGTGGGATGTTCCAGGAATTGTTGTTGGTATTGTTGATAAATCTCTCTGAAATAGTTCTTTGCTATTGTGCTGTCAGTCTCCGCGATTCTGTTGTAATAATATGCAAACTTGTCATAATCATTGACGAATAGTGCGCATGAGCTCAAGGCAAGCTGGAAATCAATGATTGAGTCGGCATACTGCTTTGCAGGTTCGCGTCCGAAGTATTGCAACAACGCCTCATATTCTTCTCCGTTGAAGAGAGTCGTGAGCATGTCGTCGTAGAAATTTATCTCAAAAAGAGTAGCCCAGCCCATGCTTTCATCCATGATGGAATCAGCCGCCAATTTATAGCGTGCGATGTCTTTTGCTGAGTCCGGAAGATAACTTATCTCAACCAAAGGCTTAAGCTTAGGGGTGTATTTGTTGCTGAGCAGAAGCATTATTCCGGCTCCTTGCCTTGGGGAGGAATCTGTTGCCTCGCCATTCTTTTTACGGTTGAGCATTTGCAGATAGTCCATCGCTATCCTTGTCTGCGTTATCTCGGGCATATATATTTCAAGAGAAGGGTATTCTGAAGGTACCATGGAGAGCTGTGCCGGTGTTAGATTCAGCAATGACCTTTCCAGACATATCTGAGTAAATTCAATATCGCCTTTTCGCTGTGTTATGTCAGCAAGCTTTATCAGCTGTAGCGGCAAAGAGTCAAAACTCCCGGAAATGACTCTCTTCTTTACGTCTTCTTCTAATCGTTTATTGAAATCGCTTGAGAATAGCTTCCCTGACAGGCCTCCTGATAAAGCAGAATTACCCCGCTTTTGCAGAAGGTTTCTATATCGTTTCCCTTTGTTGATTAATGGGCTGAGGTCCGGAGCTGTTATAGGCTTCGGATTTACCTTGCGGGGTACTGTCACAGATGTCCGGTTGTATTTGCTTGTTGCAAGTTGTGTCTGATTGGATATAGTTCCGGCATTATGCAAAGCACCCATAGCTGCGGCAGCCTTGGGTAGCTTAGTGATGGGTCTGCGTGCCTGTGTTGGAAGAACCATTATCAGTGAGGCGAAAATGTAAAGCAATGTATTCCTCATAATGGAAAATTTTATTGGTCAGTTTGTGGGTCTTTGAATGCAAAGTTACCCGGTTTATTTGAACACCTTATCAATCCTGGTGATGAAAAGTTTGAAGAATAGTCGTTAATTGATGAACCACAATGAAATACATGACCATATATAGTTGCTTGAATCATTGACACTCAGATGAAAGCTGAATAAACCACTTCCAGTTTACGTGTGGGGAAGAATGAAAAAAGTGTGCCAATTCCCGGCACACTTTCCTGATAGTGGTGTTTATTTCTTTGCCGGCGGAGCAAAGAATACCTCCGGACAATCGGTAACTATGTTGTGGCCCGGAAGACGGCTGCTGCCTTCCGGTGCTAAAAGCACATACGTGCTGCGGGTAGAGTTGGCGCCCTCGGGATTCGGGCGGTTGGCGGTGATGGCGGAAATATAGTAAAGGTTTTTCGCCATATATCTGTCAAGATAATCTTCCTTCGTCTGCTTCTCCTTGTGGTTCCAGTTGGCATCGGCATTCAGTACCAACGGAAGACCGGCAATAAGTCTTTCGCGCACCTCACCGGGATGCAGGAGCAATCCCTTGTCATCAGTTACGTATGCTGCGAAAGTAGGGTCGAGCCATATCCATTTCTGCAGCGAGTCACTCCATGCCATCGTTATCACATGGCAGTCGCTGTCGAACTGCCACAGCTTGGGCTGGCAGGTGAGATAACGTGCCGGGATGCCTTCGGCAAGAAGAGCCTCAGTGAGCATGATTGCCATCATGCGGCAGTTTACCCCACGTTTCCCGTCGCGGCATATATTAAATATATCTATAAGAGATCGTGATTTAGGATTGTAGGAATTTCCATCGTGGCGTACTAAGTCATGAATCCAGTACATGAGGTTCTTCATCTTGCTTACATCATTGCCCGTGCCGGCTATGCTGTCGAGATTGAAATACTTGCGGTCCAGGGCAAGAACGGAATCGGAAGGCGCAGTATAGCTCCACTCAATGCTTTTGCCTTCGGTGGCATAGGCCGGTGATTCGCGGAGCAATTGCAGCTTGCTCTTCTCCATGTCGAGAGCTATTGGCAGTGCGTTGGCTTTAAGACTGTCAAGAAAAGCTGTCTCTCCTGCTGCCTTGGCAAGGGCAATGTCCTCTTTGCAGTTGCCTATCTCAACGACTTCAAGGAATGGTAGCGATGGATGTTGAAGAGCTTGTTTCTTATAGTCGAACAGCTTTTTAAGCTGTTTCTTCAAAGCAGGGTCGGAAACTACTTCCTCAGGAGTGCTGAGGGTGAACACCGAAGAGTCTCCATACAGGACCTTCCCGTTCTGTGTGTAGGTAGTGAATGAACCACAGTCAACAGGCTTACCGAAACCGGTACCGAACACAAGTCCGTCGAAACGCACTTCCTCAAGCGATGGGCAATTCTTTACGAACTGACGCCCTCCCGTACTGTTCACCGGGCCGCGGAAGATGATGCGTTTCAGTTTCGGACAATCGGTGAATACATAACCGTCCATATGGCCTATGAGACCGTTGAACACTACTTCCTCCAGATTCTTATAACCATCGAAGGAGCCTGCGGAGATGTAGTCTACATCGCCATATTCCAGCCTCTGAATCGAGTCAAGGGCGGAATTAGAAGGCGTTATGCCTTCCCCTTTCATGTCGGGCAGTTTCAGAGAGCGAAGCAGGGTGTCGGTTG
>CAJMDR010000280.1 GCA_905212215.1 uncultured Porphyromonadaceae bacterium | reverse complement strand
GGGGAAGAACTCATCCCGCTCGCAGAACGGCTCAAAGGAATGTGGTGCGCCATAGCAAAGCCGGCCGAGAATATGTCAACAAAAGAGGCCTTCGCCCGCATTACCCCATCCGGAAAAGAGAATGAACTGGAAACTATATATAAAGGAGAAATGGCCGAGTGGCGCACACTGATGGAGAATGACTTCGAAGAGCCGTTCTTTGCACTTTATCCCCATTGCCGCAAGATAAAAGAACGTTTTTACGATAGCGGTGCCCTCTATTCCTCCCTGAGCGGTTCGGGAGGCGCTTTCTATGCCCTTTTCCCCGACCATGACAGTGCCCTCGCCGCCCTTCACCGCCAGACAACTCCCTACAAAGCCCTCGCCTTGCTATAATTCTCGATTTTGTTCACAATTCTGACTGAATCGCTATTTTTATAAGATAGTTTACAAAAACTCAAACATTATGGAAATAGTCAGATAATTCTTCAGCAAGGCCAATATAATAGTGCTATATTTGCAACAGCTGGCACAGATGCCATGCTCTAAGTGCAACTAAAACTATTATTATGAAGAATCTCAATTTCAGAATTCTCATGGCGCTCTCAGCAGTCTCTCTGAGCGCTCTCACCTCCCAAGCCGACACCTTCAAGGTGAACAACATCTTCTATTCTCCTTTGACAGCCACCACAGCAGCTGTAGTTGAAGACCCGGAAGACGAGTTAGCTTACCAAGGCTCTGTAACTATCCCGGCTCAAGTCACGTACAACGGCACTACCTACGATGTAACCGAGATAGGGAAAAACTGTTTCCGCAACGATGCCGAGCTAAGCAGTGTCACACTGCCAACGTCTATCGTCAAGATAGGGAACATGGCATTTGCCACATGCACGTCGTTGCAGTCAGTCAACCTGCAGGACACAAAAATCACGGCACTCCCCTACGCTATCTTCTCAGGCTGTACATCGTTGAAGACCATCACGATTCCGGCTACCGTCACAACGATAGACGGAAATCCCATCGTCAACAATAAGTCGATGACGGCTATCAATGTTGCAGAAGGGAACTCTGTCTACAAGTCCATTGACGGCGTACTGTTCAGCATCAACGGGAAATGGCTTCTTGCCTATCCCGGAGGCAAAGGTGTCAATTACACCGTACCGGAAGGCACCGAAGTAATCAGTAATGACGCCTTCAACACTTGCAGAACATTGGAAAAAGTCACACTTCCCAGCCCTCTGCGCACCATCCGCAACAACGGATTTCTGTACTGCACATCACTACGCCAGATCAACATTCCTGAGTCTCTCGACAGTATTTGGCCAAGTGTATTCTCTTCCTGCCGAGAACTCAAACTGACATTCGATCTCTCAAAAGTAAGTTTCATCGGCGGAGGCGCTTTTCAGAATTCCGGTGTAACATCCGTGATTCTAAACGGCGCACTCAGAGGTATCTCCGACGATACGTTCAACAATGCCTCCAATCTGACTTCCGTCACCATTCCCGAAGGGCCAGTAATGATAGGCTCCATGGCTTTCAATCGCACTGCTCTTACAAAAATTGTCGTTCCCAATTCCGTAACAAGAATAGACGGCAACGCATTCGCCGACTGCAAGCAGCTTAAAGAGATAGAGATAGGTTCCGGTGTCAAAAACATAGGGCTTAAAGCTTTCTACAATTGTGAACCTACAAGTTTCACAAGCCATAATCCGGTTCCCCCGAAAGTATCGGTCAATACCAACTTTCCTATGTTCAGCACCAGTGTTTTCAGCTCCTGCCATCTTTATGTTCCACAGGCTGCAATAGACACCTACAAAGCAGCGGATACATGGAAACTCTTTTCCCAGATAGACAAGATCAACAATGGTATTTCCAGCGTAGATGGAGAAAGCGAAGTAATCATTTCGGCACGTCAAGGCGTTTTAAATGTGAAAGGCGCTGAAATGGTAACTGTTTACACACTTTCCGGGAATAAGGTATATCAGGGTCAAGGAGAAAACATCAAGCTCATCCCCGGCAATGTATACATTGTCAATGCAGATGGGAAAACTACAAAAATAGCCCTGTAACCCGATGAAGAAAGAGGCTGTATCAGAATTTACACGTTCTGGTACAGCCTTTTTCAGTTGCCTCCGGACCAAAAAACGATAATGAAACAAATCAAGTTTACAGAAAAGGAAAGAGCAAGGATGATAGAAGAACTTGATGCTGAATGCAGCATCAAGATTAATCATAGAATTATTGATGAATTCATCGGCCTTGGAACTCTCTATCGTCTTCCGAGAGGCAAGAACTTCGTCACGGCTGGAGAGATGAACGATAATATCTACATCATGGTGGATGGTGTCATGCGATCATGGTATCTTGATGGAGAGAATGAGATTACAGAGGCTTTCGGATTGAGTCCATCAGTTCTCCTCTCCTATCATAGTTATTGCATGGGTCTTCCGGCATTATGTAATTTTGAAGCATGTACTTCTGCAAAAGTCCTCGAAATAAACCGTTCAGATTATGATGCTCTTATACGCCGCAGCCCACAGTTCTCTCAATGGTGTTTGCGGGTTGCCCAGACTCAGTTATATCACCATGAATTACGAAGACGTACTTTTACCGGTTCAGCAAGAGAACGTTACATAGCCTTTATGCAAAACCGTCCACAGGTCATGCGCCATGTACCATTACGCATGATTGCTTCTTATTTAGGCATTACTCCTCAGTATCTTTATAAATTGCGTGGTGAGATACGCTGATTAACAGATTAGCCATAACATACATCTCTCGCTAATCATCAGCAATAACGAATAGTAGTGGGATAAAACATAAAGCGGCCTCATATTGTTAAATAAGGTAGAATGGCAGACGGTAAAAACTACTAACTGCCATCCCTGCCTTGCACCTCACTTTGGCGCAATATTTGTTAAGAAACATTTAAACGAAAACAATATGTCCCGCAATAAAGAGAACAGATTCCACCATAAGGACGAGAACCAGGGATCTCCCGTCAATGAACCTGAGACCACGCCCATTGACCTTGAAAACGAGGAAGGTGAGGTGATGGACGACATAGAGGCCATAGATGAAGAGAACCAGACTCCAGAGTTGGAGGCTGAAGTGCTGGAACTCAACCGTCAGCTTGAAGAGGAGAAGAAGAAATACCTTCTGCTCTATGCCGACTTCGACAATTTCCGCAAACGCAGCCTGCGCGAGAAGGCAGAGCTGATTAAGAACGGCGGCGAACAGGCTTTCAAGGGTCTCCTGCCTACTCTCGATGACTTCGAGCGCGGTCTGGACGCCGCTCACAAGGATGAAAAAGCTGACCCGCAGACGGTAGAGGGTTTCCAGCTTATCTACAATAAGCTCAAGAAATATCTTGAACAGAACGGTGTGAAGGAATTCGAGAACGCTGACGACACATTTGATGCGGACCGCCACGAAGCAATCTCTGCAATTCCAGCGCCCTCGGAAGACAAGAAGGGAAAAATTCTCGACACCGTGCAGAAAGGATACACCATCAACGGCAAAGTGCTGCGCCACGCCAAAGTGGTTGTAGGCCAATAACAGCTTCTCCTCATGCCGGACCCATCGGAAACACAGGTAATACATAGAAAAGATTGCTGAGGGTTGTTTCCATAACCCGGTTAGGATGAGTCGACGCTCTTTTAGAATCAAAATCCGCTATGGCAAAGAGAGATTATTACGAAGTGCTCGGCGTT
>CAJMDR010000279.1 GCA_905212215.1 uncultured Porphyromonadaceae bacterium | reverse complement strand
GACGGCTACCAGACAGTACAGGTAGAGAGTCCGTGCCTCATCACTGCTCTTGCCAGCGGCGTCAAGCCCCGCTACATGAGCGTGAGCGGCATCTGGGACGCTTTCGACAAGGAAGTGGAAGTATGGAACTTCGACAGCATCGAGGTAGACCCCGCCACCATCGGTCTCGCCGGCTCTCCCACCCGCGTGGCAAAATCCTTCGCCAAGGGCATGAAGGCTCCCGGACAGCTCTACGAGGTAGAGCCCGAGGAGGCTGTGGAACTCATCATCGCCAAGCTCAAAGAGAAATTCATTATCTAAGCCAAGAAAGCCATGAACAAGCAAGATTATAAAGACGTATATGTATTCCTGGAGCAGCGCGAAGGGAAAGTGCAGCCGGTGGCTTTCGAACTCCTCGGCAAGGCACGCGAGCTTGCCGACGCTCTGGGCGAGAAAGTGACAGGCATACTGTTAGGCCATAACATTGACAGCAAAGAGGCCGAGGCATGCATCGCCGAGGGAGCCGACACTGTTATCGTGGCCGATGACCCCGCATTGGAGGTATATACCACCGAGCCTTATGCACAGGCCATAGACCAGGTAATCAAAGAACGTAAGCCGAGCATCATCCTCTTCGGCGCCACCACCATAGGCCGCGACCTCGGTCCCCGTCTGTCGGCCCGCGTAGGTACGGGCCTGACAGCCGACTGCACAGGTCTCGAAATCTCCCCCGACCGCGACCTGCTCATGACGCGCCCTGCCTTCGGCGGTAACCTTATGGCAACCATCATCTGCTCCGACCACCGTCCGCAGATGTCTACGGTACGTCCCGGCGTAATGCGCCGCAGCACTCCCAATCCCGACCGTAAGGGCAACGTGGAGAAGATGACCGTCAACTTCGACCCTGCCAAGTTCCGCGTAAAAGTTCTCGAGACTGTAAAGAAAGGCAAAGACAAGATCGACATCACCGAGGCCAATGTATTGGTATCGGGAGGCCGTGGCGTAGGCACCGGCGATGGCTTCAACAAACTTCAGGCCCTTGCCGACACTCTCGAGGCACAGGTCAGCGCCAGCCGCGCGGTAGTGGACGCAGGCCTTATGGATCATGACCGTCAGGTAGGCCAGACAGGCAAGACGGTACGTCCCGACCTCTACTTCGCCCTTGGCATATCCGGCGCCATCCAGCACCTTGCCGGCATGGAGGAGAGTGAGTTCATCATCGCAGTCAACAAGGACAAGTTCGCCCCTATCTTCTCCGTGGCAGACCTCGGCATCGTAGGCGACCTTCACAAGATAGTACCCCTGCTCACCGAACGCCTGAAGAACCACTGCTAAACCGTCTCAGACGGCCTTTTAGCCATGTTATATAATTCGCACTGAAGGCGCTGTGCCAAATCCGGCACAGCGCCTTCAGTGCAACTACAATACAATGTAGAAGGGGAAAGAGCTATAAAAGGCTATGCTGTAATGTGAAGCTTGCCGATAACGGCAAGTTTCACTATCTTTGCATTAGATTTCACTTACACTTTTTGCCGATAAATGGAGTATATTTCAGTTAAAGCATGGGCAGAGATGCATAGTGTTTCGGAACGTACAGTCCGGAACTATTGTGCACAAGGTAAACTTGAAGGTGCCTTTCTTATAGGAAAAACATGGAACATACCAGCGAATGCGCTATTGCCAACCAGTTATAAAAAATCGTCGATATCTCCCCTATTAAGGGTTCTCAGAGAACAAAAAAGCGGAAAAACAAAAGGTGGCATCTACCCCCGCATCCAGATTGACCTGACATATAACTCCAACCATATCGAAGGCAGCAGGCTGACGCATGACCAGACACGCTATATATTTGAGACCAATACTATTGGGATGACAGACGGTGCAGTGAATGTGGAAGACATAATAGAGACCACTAATCATTTCCGCGCAATAGACTACATCATTGACAACACAGAAGGAAACCTTACTGAAGCCATTATAAAGCATCTTCATTACCTGCTTAAAGCAGGTACCTCAGATGAGCGTAAAGAATGGTTTAGGGTTGGAGAATATAAGAAACTGCCAAATGAAGTGGGTGGTAATGACACTGTTGAGCCGGAAAATGTCCACAAAGAAATTAAAGCGCTGCTGAAGGAATATAACGGCATAAAATGCCCTACTCTTGAAGAAGTTATTGATTTTCACCAACGATTTGAGGCAATCCACCCTTTTCAAGACGGCAACGGCAGGGTCAGCAGACTGATAATGTTCAGGGAATGTCTTCGTTTTGGCCATGTGCCTTTTATCATTACTGATGAATTGAAGATGTTTTACTACAATGGCCTACGCAACTGGCCGAAGATAAAAGGTTTTCTTATGGATACCTGCCTGAGCGCTCAGGACAGTTTCAAGATTCTACTGGATAAATTCAGAATCAAATACGCAGATTAAGGGGCGGGGACAGGTTTGGCGGGCGTTTAGGGGATTAAGGAGGTTAAAGGAATTAAGGAGGTTAAGGTTAGTAGCAGATAACCGACGCCTTATACCTTAACCTCCTTAAATGCCTTAAAAACCTTAAGCCCGGCGAGCGGACCCAGGCGGAAAGAAATATATCGACAAAAACTTGCGGTGTCAGCCTACAAGCTCGCAGATGTCATGGCGGGTTACATTGCGCTTCACTATCTTTCCGGTCCTGTCGATGAGACACCATACTCCAGCTTTCTTTACAAGCGCTGTAGGGCCGTTAAATTCCATCGCCATGTCATAGGTAGGACTGATGACTATTCGTCCGTTACTGTCCACGTATCCGGCTTTATAGGTGCCAGGATCAGTGTAGATATGAAGGTCATCAACATCTCCGTAAGTGCTACCCTTCTGCTGGAGCTGACCTTTCTTTCTGCCGGTACTGTCGAAATAGTACTCCATATCATTGGTATACATGGCTATGGTGCCTTTGCTTCCTATCTCTGCATTGGAATATTTGAAAGGTATCACCACATTCCCTTTGGCATCCACAGCGCCCCACATGCCGTTCTTGCTGACGATTACGGTACCACCGACGGCATACATGGGCAGCGGGTCAGAATCATCCTCACCCCAATACTCCTCATAATCGTATATGAAAGGCACCACCACGTTGCCGCGCATGTCGATGAATCCAGTCTTATCGCCCTTTACCGCAGCTACCAAGCCGCTCTTAGGCTTCCCGATAAGATCATATTTGAAGTCCATGGTTACATCGCCGTTGCGGGTGACGATTCCTGAGGCCTGATTATTCTTTGTTGCCACCACGTATCCTTCAGCCGCATCGGAAAATGTCATTCCCTGACTTAAGGGAACGAGAATGTTGCCGTTGCTGTCCATCAGCCCGCATTTGTTGTAATCCGACCCAATGTTATAGCATAGCAGACCATCGCCTATGGATGTAAGATTCTGATCAGAGGACGTTTTCCTGATTACGGTACCATCCGGCTTTATCCAATGGTTTTCATTTCCCACGCTTACTATGAACAGAGTTTCGGGACTTCCGGCAACAAGCATAGGAGCATTTGAGTATTTAGGAGAAATGAGATTCCCGTTGCTGCCGAGGATGCCGTATTTAAGATTGTCGAAGCTTTTGCCGAAAGCTGCGAAATAAAAGCCGTTTTCCAAACCATCCACGTAGAAAGGCATACTCGCCTCAGGTTTAGCCTTTCGTGTGGTAGTTGTTCTTGTTTTTGCGCCTTTACGGGCAGG
>CAJMDR010000278.1 GCA_905212215.1 uncultured Porphyromonadaceae bacterium | reverse complement strand
CCGCTTCGACGAAGGTGTAGCGAAAGGTGGCCCTCATGCTCCCTACCGCCAGAGCGAACGCCGCGACATTTACCGCAAATATGCCCGTCAGCTTCTTGACGACGGCAAAGCTTACATAGCTTTCGATACTCCGGAGGAACTGGAGGCCGCAAGAGCCGCTACTCCCAATTTCCAATATGATGCCTCCACTCGCCTTAACATGACCAACTCGCTGACACTCGACGCCGAGGAGGTGAAGCGACGCATTGACAACGGCGACCAGTATGTGGTACGCATAAAGATAGAACCCGGCGAGGATGTTGTGGTGAATGACTTGGTACGTGGTAATGTTACAATAAATTCTTCCGTGCTCGACGACAAGGTGCTTTACAAGAGCGCCGACGATCTACCCACCTATCACCTCGCCAACATTGTCGATGACCATCTTATGGAAGTGACACATGTAATCCGCGGCGAGGAATGGCTGCCGTCGGCTCCTCTTCATGTACTGCTGTACCGCGCCTTAGGCTGGGAGGAGAGCATGCCGCGCTTCGCGCATCTTCCCCTCTTGCTCAAGCCTGTGGGCAACGGCAAGCTCAGCAAACGCGACGGCGACAAACTTGGCTTCCCTGTTTTCCCGCTCCAGTGGACCGACCCGAAGAGCGGCGAGACCTCGCAGGGATATCGCGAGCAAGGTTATCTGCCCGAGGCGGTGGTGAACTTCCTGGCATTGCTGGGCTGGAATCCCGGCGACGACTCAGAAATGATGGACATGGACACTCTCACCGAGAAATTCTCGCTGGAGCACTGTTCCAAGGCCGGAGCAAAGTTCGACTACAAGAAAGGCATGTGGTTCAACCATGAATATCTGCTCAACACTCCCGATGCCGAGGTGGCGGAACTCTTCATGCCGCTTCTTAAGGAACATGGTGTGGAGGCTGACAAGGAATATGTAGCCAGGGCAATGGCTCTGGTGAAAGGTCGGGCCAACCTCATTCCCGACCTATGGAAAGAGGCCGACTTCTTCTTCGTGGCTCCGGAAGAATATGCGCCGAAGGATGTCAAGAAACGCTGGAAAGAGGGCATGGCCGACATCATGGAAGAGCTGACAGGCGTGCTTGAGGGCATCGACGACATGAGTTCCGCCAATGCAGAGCGCATAGTATTAGGCTGGATCGAAAGCAAGGGATACCATCTCGGCAACGTCATGAATGCTTTCCGCCTCTGTGTGGTAGGTGCATGCCGCGGCCCTCATATGTTTGACATTACTGAAATCATGCCCCGCGACGAGGTGACAGCACGCATACGCCGTGCAATCGCGCATCTGGGCAGATGAAGATAACAGAGAAAATAAGTCGCTTCTGGACCAACTCCCTCTATAACGCCGGCATACGTCTTTACCGCGCCGCCGTGGCGATGGCTGCTCTTCGCCCCGGAAAGGCAAGGCTGATGCGAAAAGGCCATGTTAGGGTATGGGAATATCTTGACGACCATATACGGACTTCGGAGAAGTATGTCTGGGTGCATACTTCCTCGCTGGGCGAGTTCGAGCAGGGTAGACCGTTGATGGAACGTCTTCGCCGCGAAAGACCCGACCTGAAGATTCTGCTCACTTTCTTCTCGCCTTCCGGCTATGAAGTGCGACAGAACTGGCCGGGAGCCGATGCCGTATGCTATCTCCCCTTCGATTTGCCATGTCATGTGGAACGCTTCCTGGACAAGGGAAAGCCTGTGGCGGCCGTTTTCGTGAAATATGAGTTCTGGCGCAACTATCTCATGGCGCTGGAACGCCGCAAGGTACCGACGTTCCTTGTGTCGGGAATCTTCCGCCGCGGACAGGTATTTTTCCGTAGCGGAGGCGAGTGGTATCGTCGTGTATTGCGTTGCTTCACGACCCTGATGGTGCAGGACGAAAACAGCCGCGAACTGCTCAGGGGCATAGGCGTGACGAATGTGGCAGTGTGTGGCGACACCCGTTTCGACCGTGTCAGAGACATACTGCGAGCCCGCCGCCCCGTTCCTGTGCTTGAAGAGTTCAGTGCCGGCGATAAACCGGTATTCATTGCCGGAAGCTCCTGGCCTGCCGATGAAGAGGTATATCTGCCCTGGCTGAAAGAGCATAAGGATGTAAAGGCAATCATAGCTCCGCATGAATTCGATGCCGAGCGCATAAAGAAACTACTTGACGCTTTCCCAGGTGAAGCGGTAAGCTGGTCGCAGACGAAGATGTCATCGAAGGCTGTGCATGGAAAGAGAATTTTGGCAATGGATTGCTTCGGCCTGCTGTCGGCGGCATACCGCTATGCCGACATGGCTTATGTAGGCGGTGGGTTCGGCAAGGGACTCCACAATATAAACGAAGCTGCCGTGTACGGCATACCGGTTCTCTATGGTCCCAACAACGCCAAGTTCATCGAGGCTCGTGAACTGCGCGAGTGCGGCGGCGGAATCCAGGTGAAAGATGCCGACGATTTCTCAGCAGCCGCCACAAGACTGCTGGATCGCGAATCCCGCGAAAAAGCAGGGAAAGCCGCTTCCGATTACATCAAGTCTCGACTCGGTGCCACCGACCGTGTCTACAACATAATGGTGATCAGCTTTCCACCTGTCGAATAATGACTGAATCAGATATAAAACTTTATATTCGGACTCATTATCCGATCTGAAACATGTTGTAAAGTGGCATGTTTCGAAAGATACAGTGTCTTATTGTTATGCTTTCTCAAATATGGAAGCTGGTAACTTGGTTATCGGAATGAGAGACAGGGAAACCGCTTTGGAATCCATAAAATTTAGCATGATTTACGGATAGTTAAGTCGTAAACACTTGACAGATTATGCCATCTGAATTAAGTTGTTTCGACTTATTTCTTTGTAAAGATTCGAGGTTGTTTAAAATTGATATAAGTCAGCTTCCCGGTCAGGATAGTTGGCCGGGAAGTGCTTCGAGGCTCTTTTTCAGGGCTTCGTCGGTGCGCGTAAGCTTGGCTCGACACTCTTTCAGCAGCTCTATGGCACGGCTGGCGTAGAGGGCAAGATTGTCAATGTCACATTCCGGTGACTGCATCTTGGCAAGTATCGATTCGAGTTCGGCTATGGCTTCGGAATATTTTATCTCTTTCTCGGGCATTTCTATGGATGTTTTGTTAGTTGTGTGAAGTTACGAGATCTTATCTACCTTGGAGGTGACGCTCCCTTTTGCCAGGCGGGTGGTGATGAGAGTGCCGTGAGCGAGTTGTGAGGCATCCGTCACTGCATGCCCGTTGACCATTGTCAGGGAATAGCCGCGACGCAGGGTGGCCTCGGGGCTGAAGGCTTTGGCAAGCGCTTCGAGTTGGTCAAGGCGCGTGGAGGCCTGTTGCAGTCGTTGTGTGGCACTCTGCCGCAAGGTCTGCGCCATGTAGTCGAGTCGCTGGCTCTGTAAACGGAGTACGGCCTCTCCGGTATGTGGCAGCATGGCCGCCAGAGAGTCGAGGTGTTGCCTTGTCTGGGCAAGGCGGTTGCGGGCTAATTGTGGAATTAGCGCGCTGATGGATGCGAGCTGTTGCGCAGCCATGCTGAGGCGTTGTGAGCACAGGGCATGGAGCCGCGTCTCCATCTGTGCGAGCTGCTCGCGTGAGCCTGCGGCAATGCTGCGTGCTGTCTGGGTAATGTTGCGTGTCAGCAGGTCAAGCCGCGCCAGCACGTCGGCAGCCTGTGCCACGAGCCATTCGGCGGCGGCGG
>CAJMDR010000277.1 GCA_905212215.1 uncultured Porphyromonadaceae bacterium | reverse complement strand
TTCGCTTCGACTTTCAGATCTGAAAGCATGGCTTTATTCGCCTCCGGGTCTTTAAGCGCGTCTTCGACGACCTGCCCGACACTGTTCATGTTGTCGGCATCTACTTTGAAGAAACTGAACACCGAGGGGTTCTTGCACTGCCTCACGAAGTTGGAGAGAAAAGCCTCCAGCGGGTTCTTGTGGATATTGAATACCACGAGATCGCTCAGTTTGGCGGACTTCGACGGCGCCATATCCGGTGTGCCGTCCTGTTTAAGACCTTTTACAGCGCCTGTTTCTCCCGTCTCGTTGTTGCGGGCGATAAGCACCTGGTCTTTTTCGTTAGTCTGGTCTTGTGCCATATTGTAATTTCACTTATGGTTGTTTTTGCGGCGGGATTCCGCCGTCTCCGAAATAGTAGTCAAGGACATCGGCCGGGAGATATGAGATCGGGCCGTTGGGAGTTTTCTGAAAGTACGGCAGGATTCCTTTGGCTCTAAGATTGTACTGCTGGCGAAGACCGAGGCCGAACCTGCGCTCCACATCTTTCGGTGTCCATCTTCTCGGCTCCTCCTGCTGACAATTCCCTTTGGTTGTTATCTTCTGTTCAAGAAAATCCATTCTTTCCAGAACTGTCTGAAGGAGACCGAGGACGGTTTTCTCAAATTTCCCGTTCATACCAGTCGTGTCCTTGATTTTATGGTACGTCTTGACAGTATCCTGTCGAGTCCGGAGCGGTGCCAGCCGAGGCCGTGATGACTTATAATGTCAATTACTTCTCCGAGGATGAACTTTGTGTCGCCGTTCTCGCGCAACACGCGGAAGCCGTATTCCTTTATCCTGCGGTATGCGGTTCTCTCACTTACGCCGAGGAGTGCCTGAAGCTCCTGACGGTCGATTCTGTATTCGCGTTCCGCATCGGTGAGTGAACGGTGTTCTTCATCTTTGTTCTGTCTGATGGCTGCCGGCGAGTGAACCATTTTATGAATGATTGTCGCCAGCGTTGCGACAGTGCCCCGGAGATCCCTCAGTTCGGCTCTCATAGCACTTAATTCGCTGCTTGAAACGGTTACTGTTTCAGTCATTTGAAGTAGTGATTAGGTGTTAGGGAGCCTCTCTGACGATTCATGCTCCAAATTATGTTTATTGTTTTTTCGGAGTGGCACAGTATCTATGCCTTTTTAGGATGGCTTTGCATCCGGGAGGGGGTCTTTGATTATTTATCATTGTCTATACTGAATTTAATTATCTCTTATGACGATTTTCAGTGATAAAACGCTGTATATGTGCCTGATTCCCTGACAGGTGTCTGCCGTTGTCCTGCCAACATTCTGCCAACGCGCAATATCCGGCTGTCATCGTCGTTTGTTAAACTTGCCGTTGCAGTAGTACCCCACGGAATTGCCGTTCACAAGTCGTGTTTCCGCCCATTCCCGCAGTTCCGATATTTTGAAATGCAGCCGGTGTCCGAATTTGTGATAGGGTATGTTTCCCGCAGATGTCTCTTTGTAAAGTTGCCCTTTGGCTATACGGTAGCCGTTGGAATTGAGAAACTCCAAAGCTCCCTCTATGTCAACCGATTCCGACTCATGTCTGGGTTGCAATGCGGCAAGTACCTTGTCGAGGCAACCGGACACGGCACTCTCTATCATCTCCCTGACCTTTTCGACAGGGAGAATCACTAAACTTGTATTATCCATTTATCGTAAAAGCGGACGCTGCGGTTTGTATTTATAAAAATCCCACGTTCCTATGTGGTGAATGTGTCCAATCAGGACTGATATGTTTGTATAGTTTACAGGGTTTGGCATACCCGCGAATCACGGGGTTCCCGCAGCACACTGAAAACAACAATGTCAACAACTGTTTTGATTTTATAAATATGCTTATGGCAGGAGATTGGCGTTATTTTGTCATCTGTAAGGCTTATATGGCAAAAGAACCGACAAATCATTACGATTCATCGGTTCTTTCAGACTATTGAAGTATAATTTACTCAGCTGCCTACGGCACTGAATTTGATTTCTCCGAGCGAGTCTATGGCGTCCTGTTTCAGACTGTCAACGACATGGAGATACCGCTCCGTCATTTTGAGCGATGTGTGGCCGAGAAGACTTGATACCGTCTTGATGTTGGCTCCACGGTTCAGGACATTCACTGCAAAACTGTGGCGTGCGCAGTGCCATGATATTTTTTTCTTGATGCCCGCCAGTTTAACCCATTTGCCCAGATAGCGGTTGCAGGTATCATAAAGCGGCACCTTAAATATGCGCTCGTCGTAATCGTCGCTTTCCGGCTGTCCGATAAGACGGATGAGTGTGTCGTTCAGCGGAACTATAACCCAGCTGCAATTACTGTGTCCCTTTGTTTTCTGCTGCTGGAAACGCAGCGTCTTCGTGGTATAGTCCACGTTGCGGTAAGTCAGCTTGCTTGTGTCGCACCAGCGCGCCCCGGTATAAAGACCGAAAATGAAGGCCCGGTGTATTTCGGTTTTCTCGCCGTCGAAACGTGTCGCCACAAGACGGTCTATTTCTTCGGGGAGAAGAATCTCCTTTTGCAGTGTCATGTTGTCGTTCTTGATGACGAAGCCGCGGCAGGGGTTCTTCTTGATGAGGTCTTTGTCAACAGCGGCGGTAACCATACGCTTGAACAGCCGGAAATAGGCTTTCGGCCCGTCGCCCCGTCCGTTGGCTTTCAGGTATTCAACAAACGCACCCACCATTTCGGGTGTGAGCTGTTTCATCTTCAGGCTGTCCTTGAATTTCTCGTATCTCGGTGTGGTGGAAAGGAAGTTGATGAATTTTTTGAGTCCGCGAAGCTGCACATCCTGAATGTGTTTGGTAAGGGTCGGGGATTTGCAGAACTCACGGCAGAACTCGATGAAATCATCGTCCATCTCCTTGCGAAGACGGTAACCTTCGCGGTCTTCGAGGAATGTCTGCTCACGCTCGAAGCGTATCTTTTCGGCAAGCGCGAGTGTGTTCCTGTTCTGCAAACGCTCCTGCGGGGTTCTTGGATGCTGCCAAATGTAGAGATTCAGATTCTCCTTCTTACGGGTATGTTTGATTTTGAATTTGGGTTTGCCCGCCATTGCCCCTTCAGTGTAGAACACCTGCTCACCGTTCTCGTCAAGCACGGGAGTCTCGGTTCTTCCTATGTAGTATTCCAGATAGAGGCTGGCGCGTCCGTCGCTCAGTTCGGACTGTTGGAGCTTGGGATTCTGTTTCTTGCGATTTTCTATTTTTGCCATAATCATGAATTTTCCCGCAAAGATAAGCGCGGGCATAACATTTTGAAAATCGCCGTTTACAGTCCTTAACAATTCACTTATCCCGAATGTTCTTCTAACGGGGTACAAAAGGTGTACTTTTTGAGAAAATCGCCCCATTTGCAGGCAAACCACGGAAAAACAGCATCTTGCTAATCCGTTTATCCACTTGCTTTTAATTTTATCCCGGTTTTTCCCGTTTTATATCGCGGAGAATTACCAATTTATCCTGTTTCCTCCTTATCAATCTTTTCTGAATTTATACCCGAATCCCCTCCTTACCGGAATTATTTATTACCTTTGCAGACCACGCAACAGAAATGCCTTGCTTTTCTGTCTTGAAACATACTTAAATGAAACGTTATTACAGACTCTCATATATCATTTTAAGTACGCTGATGTTATTCCTTGCATCGGCTTGCTCAACCTCGCGACGAGGCACAAAGGCCGACAAAATC
>CAJMDR010000276.1 GCA_905212215.1 uncultured Porphyromonadaceae bacterium | reverse complement strand
CTTGCCGGGGCGCAGGCTGTGTCTTGGGCTGCGGCATGGGAATGACGGAAGCATAATCTATGCTTTCGGCGGCGACTCCCATCTCCGGACGGTCAGACACGGACATTGTCCATAACAATATGCTAATGGCGGCCACTACGGGGAGAACCAACGATGCCGCTACCCTTGTGGCCGCTTTGGAGATGCGCAGGTAATAATACCTCGGATCTCTTTCCTGTGTCTTGCCGGAGAGGTCAGCTACCGACTTCTGCGGTAATGACACCATGACGTAGCCTATTGCCTCGGCCTTTTGACGCGCTGAGAGCATAGGTTCGAACCGTAGCCTTCCGTCGGCACTGCGTCGCAATGAGCCTATCTTGCCCAGAGAAACCTCCTGACCGTTGTCAAGGCTTGCCTTGATGCGGTCTATTGCCTGATCCATGCGATGGCAGGCGGCTTCGTAGGAGATCTGCTCACGCCGTGCGATGGAAGTTGCCAAAAGGCCGTCGTTGTTAACGATTGCGGCATTGAAGCAGATCTCACGCACAGGAGCCTGCACACTGCCCCACTCTTCATTGACAACGGCGCTGTGCTCCGTGGCGATAAGCGCTCCTAAACGGGGCATTATCACGCACGAATGACGGCGCAGAAGATACTGGATATGCAAGATGAGGCAGTCCACTGATTATTGGTTTTGGTGAATGCAAAGTTACGCCAAAGATTTCATATATGAAAGGGGTGTGACTTCGATTTTTGCATATCCGGGTGTTGACAAAACGTGTAAGTCTATAAGACTCAGCACCTTTAACTTGTATAAAAAAGTTGTAAAAAAATCGCATGCCTCATTTTAGGCTCCGACCCCCTCACAGTCATGTCAACAATTATCCGGGAAAGAGACACAAAACATCATCACAATATTCTAAATAGCTGATAATCAATATATTACAATCAAACATACGCTTATATCTTATAACAAACAAGCGATGTCCCAGAAGTCGGAACATCGCTTGTTTATGCTTAAGAAACAGGGAGTTAGCTCCCTTTAGGACATTATTTCTTTTTGAAATTGTCAAGACCTCTGTTGAGGAAGTCTATGAAATCAGGTACCGACTCGTTGAAGCCGTAAGGCGCCTCAAGAGGATGGCCCTCTGCGTTGAGGATTACATAGTAGGGCTGTGCATTAGCGCCGAACTTGGTGCGCTGCAGATAGCTCCATTTATCGCCTACGGTACGGAGTGTACGCATCTTGCCATCCTTCTCTTTCACCTCCATAGGCTGTGGAAGGGCTTTCTTCTCATCCACCATGAGTGTGACGAGAATGAAGTCGTTGTCAATGATTGACTTCACCTTCGGGTCGGTCCAAACGGCAGCCTCCATCTTTCGGCAGTTCACACAACCGTGGCCCGAGAAGTCGATGAGTATCGGCTTATTCTGCGCTTTTGCCATATTTAGCGCTTCCTCATAGTCCGTTGTGCGGGCATGAACCTCACCGTCATAGAGCGAGAAATCCTGTGTTGTGGCAGGAGGAGCGAAAGCGCTTATACTCTTAAGCGGAGCACCCCACAGACCGGGAAGCATATATACTGCGAAGGAGAGACTGATGCATGCCAGCATGAAGCGGGTGATGCCGATTCGCTCTACCTTGCTGTCGTGGGGGAAGGTGAGCTTGCCTAAGAGATAGACGCCGAGGAGGGCGAAAATCACTATCCAGAGCGATATGAACACTTCTCTGTCAAGGATTCTCCAGCCGTAAGCAAGATCTGCTACGCTGAGGAACTTGAGGGCGAGAGCGAGTTCCAAAAAGCCCAACACCACTTTCACCGTGTTGAGCCATCCGCCACTCTTGGGCATGGATTTCAGCACCGAGGGGAAGAGTGCAAACAGAGTAAACGGCAAAGCCAAAGCTAACGAGAAGCCTAACATGCCCACTGCCGGAGAGAGGAAATTGCTCGTTGCGGCCGCCTCTACCAAAAGTGTGCCAATGATGGGTCCGGTACAGCTGAACGATACCAACACAAGGGTAAAGGCCATGAAGAACAGTGACAGGAAACCTGTGGTAGAGTCTACCTTGGCGTCCATCTTATTGGTCCAAGAAGCGGGCAATGTCAGCTCGAAACCACCCATAAAGGAAATGGCGAAGAGCACCAACAATACGAAGAAAATGAGGTTGAAAATGGCGCTTGTGGCAAGATTGTTCAATGCCGAAGCTCCGAATATTGCCGTAATAATCAATCCTAATCCGACATATATCACCACAATGGCAATACCATACATTGCGGCCTGCCCTACCGCACGTTTGTTCTTGCCGCCGCTCTTCTTCTTGAGGAAGAAGCTTACCGTCATCGGTATCATTGGCCAAACGCAGGGAGTTACCAAAGCCACGAGGCCGCCCAGGAATCCTGCGAGGAAGATATACAGCAGACTGCGGCCCTGAGTATCGGAATCCTTGCCGAACTGCTTGAACTCGCTCTCCACATTCTGCCACCACGAGGCGTTGTAGGCGTCGACACCCGAATTGTCGGCCTCAGGCAACAATGTCTCGGCGGCATGGAGAGAATCCACCATGTCAGTCACTGCATTTTCCGTATTTTCTGCATTCTCTTCCTTAGCTTCTTCCTCTGCCTTCTTGTCGGCATCTTCCGGCATCTTGGCATTACCGGAAACTGTCTGCTGGAAATATACCGGGAAGCAACCGCCATCGTTGCAAACCTGACCCTTTACTTCCACCTGTACAGAGAACTTGTCGGCCTTCGGTTTCAGTTTCTGGGTAAAGGATACGGTGCCTTCATAGAAGTGTTCGTCTTGCATGAACACATCGCTGTATACTTTCTTATACCCTTTGCTTGCCACGGGCTTCCCTACGGTAGAAGCACCCGAGAGCTTGACAAAATCAAAGCTCAGAGGCACACCTCCGGGCTGCGGGTTGGAAGGGGCATAGAGATGGAAACCGCCGTCAATTTTGGCAGTCACCACAATAGAGGGGGACTCTGTTCCCTGACCTTTTATGCTTGTGGACCATTTGACATGGTCGGCACTCATTGCCGCCGGCATGAACAATATGGCGGCAATCAACAAAAGCAACGGTTTCAAGACCGGAAATTTTATACGCATGAAATCAAGTTACTGAAGATTATTAGTGTGTTTTCCGACAGCCCCGAGGCTGCCCGCAGCGCCATGCGATACCAGGATATGCAAAGCACCTTATGTTATAACGCTTTATATCAGACAATTATTGCTGACAGTAAAATGTGAAACGCCTGTGCAAACGTAGCTTTTAGGAGAGCGCCCCTGTAAAAAAAGCGATGTGCCGTAGGTATGACACATCGCTTCTTTTATTTTTATAATTCAGGATGCTTATTTGAGCGCGTCTTTTACGGCGTCGTTGGGCACCATTTCCTCTTTGAAAACGTAGGCACCGGTTTTGGGCGAACGTTCCATCTTTATCACTTTGCTGAAAGTGCGTCCTTCACCTTTCTGAAGCGACGCGACGGTTTTTTTTGCCATTTCTTACGGGTGCTTATTTAATTTCCTTATGGATTGTGTAGCGCTTGAGTATAGGATTATACTTTTTGAGTTCAAGACGCTCGGTGGTGTTTTTGCGGTTCTTGGTGGTGATGTAGCGGGAGGTTCCGGGCATACCGCTTGCTTTATGCTCGGTGCACTCAAGGATCACCTGCACCCGGTTGCCTTTTGCTTTTTTTGCCATTTTCTATATCCTCCACAAATTATGCGTTCAAATAA
>CAJMDR010000275.1 GCA_905212215.1 uncultured Porphyromonadaceae bacterium | reverse complement strand
GTGCCGCAGATGCGCCTTTATGACACACCCTCTTTTTATTATCCGACAACAACCATAATAGTTGAGATGATACATTTTGTGCTAATTAGGATTATGGATTTTGACATATTCTAAAAAAACTGTAATTTTGCGGCGTCTAAGGTTCGCCCGAGGCTTTCCGAGTCCGGGCGCCAAGAGGGAATCCGGTGTGAATCCGGAGCAGTGCCCGCTGCTGTAACTCCCCTGAACCTTTGCCGGAACCCATAGCGGTTTCTCAATCCACGTCACTGGAGCATCCATTCTCCGGGAAGGCGAGCCGGCAAAGCTGGGAGAAGCCAGAATACCTGCCTGAAGACTGTTTGATCACGTGAGGTTTACGCGGCCATGAACCTTGCCTTATCTTATGTGCGGGGAGAATCCGGAACATTCCGGTAAACTCGTATGCACATTCCTACAGGACAAGCAGCCACATCACCTCACAGCCCTCACTGCGGAGCGCGGCGGAAGCACCGCGTGTCCATCTCATGCGTCGTTGATGCACGATGTTGGGACATGGTGCATGCATCCATGCCATCAAGAAAGCTGGCCAGTGTGACTTTAATTCCCCACGGCTCCTTCTGTTGGTTTCCCGAACTACCATTTTTTTCAACAGAAGTTGTTCACGACTAACTCAACATCAGTCAAAAAAACAGCCTCACAAAAATCACTGAAACAGTGAAGAAAAGACATTTATTACTTTTACTATTACTGGCAAGCATTGCAGCTGTGCTGTGCCCGCTGATGGCTGTCCGTGCCTCCCTGGCGGACAGCACCCCTCCCCGCTACACCGTGCAGGGAATAGAAGTGCCCGACGACCCACTCGCCGGAATGCCCAAGACGTTTTATCAGGATCAGTCGGAGATATGCCTTGACAGCATCCGCCATTGGGTCGGCACTAGCGCCAAAAGAGCCGCCATCATCCTCAATATGGATGCAAAACGCGTCATTGGCGTACGCTGGGACGGCAAACTTTCAGGACTATCGGCGTTATGGATGATAGCAAGAGAGGATCCTCGATATTTCTTCGCGGGATACAACGGCGCAATCCTTCTCATGGGTTGGGACGTAAATGAAGATGGCAAATTCGAAATTGCACCGGAAGACAAAACTTTTACTGACGGTTATTGTGAATGGGGCTCATATACTCTCACCGGAACCAAAGTGAAGGACCCCGAAGATTATTGGTGGGGAGCCTGGGGCATGAATTACTGGCGCTACTACACCAAAGACCCGGGACAGGACAGTTTCGTTTATTCCAATGTCGGAGCTGGAGGACGAGAGCTTAAAGATGGCAGCATGGACCAATGGTACGGCAATGGAGACCGGGGTGAGCAACGCAACATATATGTTGACAAACCCATAGACTATTCCAAGCTGGCCAAATCCTTCGAGCAAGGTGGAGTTCGATATGTTACCATAGACAAAGCATGGCAGAAACATGTAAAAGTACTCGGAAACACAACGGGATATAACGGAGCGGTAATATTACCCCGCTTCATCTACAAAGGCGATTACTGTTTCATTATTCAGGAAGTGGTTGACAGTGCTTTCTTTGGCTCTGCAATAACTTCTGTGAAAGTTGCATCCTGATAAAGGATCTGGATCTTAGCCATGTGAGTGTGATCGGAATATATGGACTCAGACACACAGACATATCTGACGCCAATCTGTCGAACGTCATTTTTTTTCGCAGACAGGAGCCTTGAGTCACTGTCCGGATCTCAGGACAATATCAATGGATGATGGCTCTCAATATATTCCTGAGTCTCTGGCAGAAGGCTCAGGTATAATCAGATTCAATGTACCTGCTTTTATCAAGGAAATAAAGGCTTCGGCTTTTGCCGGATCATCCCTGAAATATGTGGATCTGGGGTCAGTGACTAAAATTCATGCCAACGCCTTTGCTTCAGCTCCCCTGGACACAATTGTGGCTTTGGGTGTGACCATCCCTACTCTGGACTCAACCGCTTTCTCCGAACAGACTTATAGCAATGCCCTGTTAGTGGTGAATAAAAGGGCGGAAAGCCTTTTCCGCAACGCTCCTGGATGGAGAAATTTCAAGCATATTCGCGAGAACGATTTCATAAATCCAGCCTTAGGAACAGTGTTCTTCAATAATGGGGTCTATTACAAGCGGATCAATGACTCCGAAGTGATGGTCTGCAAGGTTCCCAAAGATGCCATACAGCCCTCTGGTTCCGTTCATATTCCCGATTCCATCGAAACGATTCCGGGATATTTCTGCAAAGTGACCACACATGAGTACTCAGCTTTCGGAAACTGCTCCATAGACTCTCTCTGGATGCCTGCCACCATCAAGAACATGAATGGCATATGGCTCAATGGAACAAAATATCTGAACATCCCTGCAATGAGCCAATGTGGTGAAATCACGGCATTAGGGCTGGAGACACTGATACTCGGAGACAGTGTGAAAAGTATCGGTGAAATTTCCTCCACAAAACTTAGGACATTGCATATTCCTCCCCTCGTGAAAGATTTACGGTGTTTGTCTTTAAATGACTCGCTTTACCGTATTACCGGCGGCGACGGACTGACAGTAATGCCACAGATAAGTTATGACACCGATTTGACATCGGTAAGAAAAATCTTGTCTCCGTAGACTCTGTGGATTTTTTTGCTCGTCTTTCGAAAACCATGACGGAAATTCCTAAAGAACAATTCTACGGTGCCGGATTCCTTGACACTGTCACATTCCCGAATGTTACCACTGTAGGAAGTCACGCTTTTGCCTATTCTCACTTTGGAGGGGTCTCGCTGCATAATGTGACAGAGATTCCATCATATATGTTCCTTGCATGCCTGTGGCTAAAGAAAATCGATATGCCAAAGCTGAGAACAGGCAATGTAGCATGTTTCTATACTTGTGGTCTGGAAGAGGCTGTTTTCCCGGAGCTTGAAACAGCGGGAAATACATTTCTTGGCGGCTGCCCATATCTGCGAATCGCTTATTTACCAAAATTAAAGGTATTCGAATCATCGCTATTGGCACGTAATCCGAATTTACAGACTGTAATACTTGGCCCGGAGGTCAAGAGTTTTAATACCAATGTTTTCTCTCAATCCAATCCGGGACTTGAAATCTGGCACACCTGCACCACTCCTGCTAACGGAAATGCAAATTCTCTCAAGATATCCGACGGTGTCTATCCGGTTGTGTGGGTAGGTCCAGGTCTGAAAGAGACGTTCAAGGCTTCTGCCACCTATGCTCCCTGCGATGTACGCGAGGTGGGTGTCAAAGGTGTTACTTTCGGGAAGGACACAGTGACAGCCGTCACCCTTGACGGCGCCACTTTATCTGCGTCAGGAATAGCTGAAGTGGCTGACAGCATGGCCGGACGTGTGCCGAAAATATTCCTTGAAGGTATAGGAGGCCCGGCACTCTTAAGTCTACGTCCGCAGGTAGAATATCGGCTGAAAGGCGGCGCATCAGTAAGAAAAGCGTCTGCGAAGCTCGATGGCATGAACGTATCGGTTAAATTGACAGGGTTGAAAGACAGCAAGACCTACGAATATCGCTGGATATGCTCGCGTGATACCGCCGTCAACACCTCGTGGCGAGAGTTCTCGACCAAGACGTGGAGCGACGACATCGACTACACCGACGGCACTCTGTGGCTCAACGAAGACTGGTATGGCCAGGACAACGGCACTGTGAACTTCATCGACAGTACCGGACTGGTA
>CAJMDR010000274.1 GCA_905212215.1 uncultured Porphyromonadaceae bacterium | reverse complement strand
GATACGAATTATTTCTCTGATATGCAAATGTTTAATTTATAGAAGTTTCCTATAACTACTTCCGAAGCTGTATCTATATATTCCTTATCATAGAGATTGTGATGAATCTGCCTGTTACGGCCGACAACCGTATCACGCAGTTCATCCTCGATCTCCTCGCACGCTTCAAGGTGTTCAGTTCCGTTGCCGGGTGCAAGACCATAGAGCTTGTCTGTATCTGCATCGTGTGCATCGAGACAAAAGCAAAGAAAGCCTTGAAGTTCAATCTCAAGACAATGGTCATCTATCCTGTGCTTGCAGGATTGACCCTTGTCGGACTGTGCTTCATATTCCATCAGGGAACCTGGGGTATGTCCATATTCGGCTTCCCGGCAAACAGAATCCTTTATGCTGCCTGTTCCGTCGTAGGAACCATGCTCGTTCATCAGGGCCTTGACGGTATCGCCAAGTATTACAACCATAAGGTCGGCGAGGACCGCTTCAACTTCGAGAACGAATCCTTTGAACAGTCGGAGAAGAAAGTCGAGACACCTTACTCGGTCAACATTCCCATGCTATACTACTATAAGCGTCGGATGCACAATGGTTTTATAAATATCATAAACCCGTTCAGAGGTACGATTGTTCTCGGTACGCCCGGCTCTGGTAAGTCATTCGGTATAATAGATCCATTCATCAGGGAGCACTCGGCAAAAGGGTTTGCCATGATGGTATATGACTACAAGTTCCCGACACTTGCCAAAACGCTTTTCTATCAGTATTGCAAGAACAGGAAGAACGGTAAGTTGCCGAGGGACTGTGGATTCCGCATTGTGAACTTCACGGATGTAGAGTATTCCAACCGGATTAATCCTATCCAGCGTAAGTATATTCCAGACCTCGCGGCTGCTTCGGAGACCGCTGCGACACTGCTTGCCTCTCTCAACAAGGGTGGCGGTGAAAAGAAAGGCGGTTCGGAGGCATTCTTTACCAATTCGGCAGAGAACTTTCTGGCAGCCATCATCTATTTCTTTGTAAATCTACATCCTGTCGGATTCAAGAATGGTAAGAAGCTCAAACGCTTCATCCTACACGAAGGGAAGAAACTGGAGATTGTCATTCGCAACTGGGATGATTTCAATGCTCTTGATGAAAAAGGTGATGTCGTTCTTGATTTCGTGAACGAAAACGGAACCGATGTCTCGACTGACGAAGACCGTATGTTCGTCGACCTTAACGGTTTTTCTTATAAAGACAGAACCGGACGCGAGATTAAGATTGACCGTTGCTGGTACGAAGATGACAATGGAAACGAGGTCGAACCCGACACTGTTACCGGCGAATACTCAGATATGCCTCATGTGCTTTCATTCCTGGGACACGGCTATTCGGAGATATTCGATATTCTCATGCAGGATGACAAGATTGCCTCCCTGATGGCTCCTTTCAAGTCTGCCTTTGAGAACAAGGCTAATGACCAGTTGGAAGGTATGGTCGGAACACTGCGTGTCAACGCCGCCAGACTCGTATCTCCGGAAGCATACTGGGTCTTCACAGGTGATGATTTTGACTTGAAAATCTCTGACCCGGCAAATCCGAGCTATCTTGTGATTGCCAATGACCCTGAGAAGGAACAGGTCATCGGTTCTCTGAACGCCTTGGTGCTTAATCGCCTGATTACCCGTGTCAACTCCAAGGGAAACATTCCGGTTAGCATCATTGTCGATGAGTTGCCCACACTGTATTTCCACAAGATTGACCGTCTGATCGGCACCGCCCGTTCAAACAAGGTTGCTGTCACTCTCGGCTTTCAGGAACTTCCCCAGTTGGAGGCTGATTATGGCAAAGTCGGTATGCAGAAGATTATCACCACTTGCGGCAATATCTTCATGGGAGCAGCCCGTAACAAGGAAACCCTCGAATGGGCGCAGAACGATGTTTTCGGTAAAGCGAAGCAGACATCGACATCCATCACCATCAACGACTCAAAGGTATCGACCTCAATTTCGGAGAAACTGGACTATCTGGTTCCGGCTGCTAAGATTGCTGACATGGCGACTGGCTGGCTTGCAGGTCAGGCTGCCCGCGACTTCACGGCGACTGACAAGAGTATGCTCAATAACTTCGACATCGAGCAGTCCGAGGAGTTCAAGACCACAAAGTATTTTTGCAAGACCAACTTTAACATGAAAAAGATTAAGGATGAAGAATCCCACTATGTCGAACTTCCAAAAATCTATGAGTTCTGTGACGAGCGGGAGAAGGAAATTATGCTCAACCGAAACTTCAAGCGTGTCAATCAGGAGGTCGATGAAATAATCCGTGTACTTGCAGGAAAAGCCTGACAGAAATGAATAATGCAGTAACTTCAAAATCCTTTTCAGTGCCTCTCTCGCTCAGATTGAGCGGGAGCGCACTGAAAATTTTAGCCGTCCTCTCGATGGTTGCAGACCACTGTGCCTACTTCCTTATGGAACATGGCACACCTTTATATGAAGCCATGCGTTGTTTCGGACGCATAGCGTTCCCGGTATTTGCTTTTCTGATTGCAGAGGGGTTCGCAAATACAAGAAACCGTACCCGATACTTCCTGACTCTGCTTGGTTTTGCTGTCATCAGTGAATTACCATGGTTCCTTTTGAACGGTGCTGATGGCACCCATAACGTGATGTTCACACTTGCTTTGGGAGTTGTTGCACTCGCGGTCTTCGATAGACTATGTGAACACGGTCCTCTATGTTTCCTATCCATACTGCTGATTTGCGCTCTCGCTTGGTGGTCAGGTATCGACTACGACTGGCGAGGTATTCTGATGATTGTCCTTTTCTATATGCTGCGTCGTCAGACCATCGAACCGTGGATCTGCCGGAACAATATCTGTTTCCCCTCACAGGCAATCATACAGATTCTCTTCACTTTACCACTGATAATGCACTACGGCATGGCTGGCGCCATACTCGCCTCAATGGTCATCTTCCTATATGACGGCACACGAGGAAACATCAAAGGCATAGTCGCCAAGTATAGCTTCTACGCCTTCTATCCCCTTCATATGTGTTTATTACATATGGTTATTTTTTGGTTAACAGTCCATAATTTAGTAATTTTGCGACAATTAGACATTCAATATAAGATAGATTATGTACGTTCCTGTTTATGATAATAGCGAATTGATTCTAAAAGATAAAATAGAAGAGCTCCACAAACAATGGATAGCTAATATTATAAATAAAGACAATTCTGATATTGCGGATGAACTTCGATATCTATACGTTCCAGACGGATTCTATCCCTATTATACAAAACAAAAGAAAAAGATTTTATTTATTGGGAAAGAAGGTCTGGAACTAAGTGGTAACGATTATATCTCATGTTTATATGACGCTTATAAAAATAAGATTGTAGGGAATAAACCATTAAATCAATATCGCTTTCATACTACAATGTTATACATATCTTATGCAATTGAACGGAAAGTTTATAATTGGTCCCAATTACCATTCGCTGAGGAATTTATTGATGAGTTTGGAGAACCGGATGGATTTAGTTTCGCATTCATGAATCTATCCAAGTTCTCAAATGAAAGTGGAAGATGGCAAGCAGATGAAGAATTAATCGACTCATTCATAAGACTTAGCCAAAATGATGAAATCATTTTTATCCAAAAGGAAATAGAGTTATTAAATCCAGATTTAATTATTGGAATGAATTTAGGTGACAAGATGAGTATAATACTCCCCGATTTTCAGACAGACACAATTATGGCG
>CAJMDR010000273.1 GCA_905212215.1 uncultured Porphyromonadaceae bacterium | reverse complement strand
TCAATGGTAGAAGGCTCTACCGTGCGTATAGGTCCCGGCGGAAGACCTGTGACGCGATAGGTGTTATAAGGTGACTCGAACTGGAGCATGTCGCGGTTCACACGCTGTATGCTGAAGTCGTTCATGGCGAACTTTACTGTGGGGCACGACTGTAGCCGCATGCCTTTGTGAAGTCGGTTTATGTATACCCTTGCTATCTTGCCGTATTCATCTTTCTTAAGCGACTCTTCCTCTATTATGGAAGCGATGGTTGTCACTTCAGCAGGGCTGAGGCCCAACTCCTTGGCTTTCTTCTTGCGGTCATCGTTCCAGAATTTATTGTATGCCCTGCCGATTTTAGAAGACAACAGCCCTTCAGGAGTCGCGTTCCAGAAAACCTCGTGCGAATAGTTCAGGAACAGAGCGTTTGCGTTGGCCGGGGTGAGGCCGAATTCCTCCATCATAAAAGCAGAGTCGTTCAGTGCTCTGTCAAGTTCTGCGGCACTGAACTCCAGATCTTTGCACACTGCGTTTAGAATGTCCTGACGGGTACGCAGACCATTGATTGTGATTTTTACCGGGGTCTGCTTGCCGTGAGTGAGACGCCATACCACCATGAAGCGCGAAGTGCCTTCGTCAATGACATAACGCCCGGGTTTCGATGTAAGATCCTGACCCATTGCCGCAGCCGTCTTTTCGAGCTTGGCCGCATAGTCTTTGCCATATACCTTCACAAGCGAGTCCTTTACCTGCTGGCTGGTGGCATTCTCGGGAATATACACCGTTACCGTGGCGGGAGTGCTGCCTACGAACAGATATATTATCATGCTGAGGATTAACGCCGCTATCACTCCGACGATTATCCAAAGAGTCTTTTTCTTGTTTCGCTTCATCTAAAGGGCTTTATTCTACTACAAAATTAATAAATACTACACTTATATGCAAATATGGTTTCGACATGGTGCTATGGAGTGGGAATCAAGGGGGATGCCCCAACGTTCTCTGTTCAATGAAAATGCATTAACTTTGCAGTGTGAAACGACTCAGTGTCATAGTCCCGGTACGTGACCGCGCCAAGCAACTTGAACGATGCCTGCAAAGCATCGGCAGGCAGAGCTATCGTCCTCTACAAGTTGTGGTGGTGGACAATGGCTCTTCCGACGGTAGCGTAGTTGTGGCACAGAGTGCGGCTATAAGTATGCGGAAGGCGGGTATTGAGGTGAAAGTAATTTCCGAACCTCGTCAGGGAGCCACCTTTGCCCGAAATGCAGCAATAGAGCATACTGACGGCAATGTGCTGGCGTTCGTGGACAGCGATGATACAATACGTCCTGAATATGCCGAGACCGTCATGGCGCCTTTCAATAGCGACGATGACGTGGAAATAGTATTCTGGCGAAAGAACGGCCATTGGCCCGATGGTTCACAGAGGGAGTTCCGTTTCACTCGCAAAGCTTCTCTGGAAACTCATGTGGTGCATGCTGTGCTCGATACTATGGGATGTGCCGTCAGCCGCAATCTATATCAAAGGACAGGAGGTTGGAATACCTCGTTGCCAATCTGGAACGACTGGGAGATAGGCATACGCTATCTGCTTAATCTGAAAGGTAAGGTGGCACGTATAGACCGGGTGTTGATAGACAAATATCAGCATGCCGACAGCATAACCGGCAGTTCATATCTTTCCCATAAAGGTCGTTATGAGAAGTCGTTGCAGGCTGCAATGGTATATGCCGGCGGGAATGCATGGCTCCGTACGTTGTTGGCATATAAAACTTCAGTCTTAGGAGCTCATTACCGCAGGGAAGGGGATCAGAAAGCAGGTGGAGAGACGTTGGCAAACGCCTCGAAGATGCTGCCTTGCAGATGCGGTGTGCCGATATTACGGATGATATATACGTACACTTCCAAAGGGTTACGTGGAGCCGCCTTGTGGGCTGTGCCGTTGCTGAAAATATGTTGTGGGTGCCGTTCTGGAAATAGGAGGAAACAGTAAATATAACTGATGAAACCGGTAACTGAAAGAAATAAAGTGTCGGCCGCTGAGCAGAAAAAGCTGTGGAACAGGGAATACTGGAAGGTGATGACCACCAATTTCCTGCTCTTTTTCGCTTTTTATCTGCTCACACCGTTGCTGCCTATTTATCTTGACCAGCAGTTTGCCGCCGACAAGGACACCATAGGTATTGTACTGAGCGGATATGTAGTGGCTACTTTTCTTGTGCGTCCTTTCAGCGGTTTTGTGGTGGATACCTTCAACCGCAAGACTGTGCTCACCATTACCTTCCTTTTCTTCTTCCTCTGTTTCGCCGGATATGTCGGCGCGGGAACTTTGCTCATGTTCGCTATAATACGCACGTTGCATGGCCTCCCTTTTGGCGCCGCTACCGTGGCGAACTCTACCGCAGCCATTGATGTGCTGCCCTCGGAACGGAGGAATGAGGGAATAGGATACTATGGCCTCAGCAATAACCTTAGCATGGCAATCGCTCCTTCTGCCGGGATATGGATATATCAGCAGTGTGATAATTTCGAAGTGCTGTTCTGGCTGTCGCTTTTCCTCAGCTTCATCGGCTTTGTGGTTTCCACAACTATAAAATTGCCGCACAGAGCCGCCGTGCCGGGAAAGCCGAAGCTTGACTGGGACCACTTCTTCCTGCATCGCGCATGGCTTATGGCGCTCAACATCCTTCTCTTCGGTCTTTGCTGGGGTGTAATGAGCAACTATGTTGCGATTTACGGTCAGCAGGAACTTGGCATTACCAATGGTACAGGCGTTTTCTTCGCCATACTTTCTGCAGGTCTGGTATTGTCAAGGCTTACCGGGCACAAGGCACTCAGGCAAGGCAAGCTGACGTCGAACTGCGCCCAGGGTGTGGTTCTGTCGCTATGCGGCTACACACTTTTTGCCCTTGGTTTCGGAATGTGGAGCTATTTCCTCTCGGCATTGCTGATAGGACTCGGTAATGGCCGTATGTATCCTGCCATGCTGAACATGTTCATTTCCGTGGCGCGGCATGACCAGCGCGGAACCGCCAATTCCTCCATTCTTGTGTCCTGGGACCTTGGCATGGGGCTTGGAATTTTGGCGGGTGGATTCGTGGCTGAGTTTACCGGTTTTGGCGCTGCTTTCTGGATGGCCGCGATTTTCCAGCTCCTGGGCACATTGCTTTTCCTCTTCTTTACTCGCACATTTTTCCTGCGCCGTAAACTGTGAAGGAGGATATGTGAAATTCGGTCTGTTAAATTAAGTTAATGAAAGGGTTGGATTGAGGCATGACCGACAGATTTTTTGTACCTTTGCAAAGGATTAGGAAAACAAGCCTATAGACCTGACATGTAAGAATTTATTTAGTTAAGCTACAGAGAGGATCGCTTGCGAAAGCGGTCCTCTTTTTTTAGCTTTCGGAAGGGATTGTCGGACAAATCAGACTTATCGGGCCAATCAGACTTATCGGCATTATAAGATTATAGGAGTTATAAGTCTGATTAGATTTGCACATATGAATAAATTTCAGTAACTTTACAAATCATTTCAGGCCACGCTAAATGATAAAAGAATAAGCCGGAAAAACTCAGATGTCTCTCATTCTTGACATAGGGATACAGACCTGGATATACACGTTGCTGATGATCGTGTACGGAATCACTATTGTCAGTTCAATTGTGGTGGTGCTCAGTGAGAACAGAAATCCCATCAAGTCTCTTGCCTGGGTGACGGTGTTGATTTTCCTTCCCGTGGCAGGTCTTGTATTTTATCTTTTCTTCGGGCGAAA
>CAJMDR010000272.1 GCA_905212215.1 uncultured Porphyromonadaceae bacterium | reverse complement strand
AGATTCAGTTCTCCTGCCTCGCCAGCGGCGGCTACGAGCTCTTCAACCCCGCCGACAAGCAGGCTTGCATGAACATGGGCATGATGAACGTTGCCATCGAATCTTCAAAACAGGGCAACTTCACCAACACCATGATGACCCGTTACCTCAGCGGCAAGATGGTAGGCGTAAGCTTCACCCTCCGCGGCAAGACCCAGGGTCTCATGGGTGCCTCAGTGAAGAAAGACTTTCCCACCATGATGGAGCTTATCTACAGCTACTTCACCCAGATCAATCCTGACGAAGAGCAGTATGCAACAGACCTGAAGAAGGAATGCATCAAACTGGAACAGGCTCAGAACGACGTGAACACCGCATGGCGCGATTCGCTCACCTATGCAATGTACAGCAACGACGCCCGTTTCGCTCCGAGCACCGTAGCAGGACTCAAAGGCGCCAACTACACACAGATGGTGAACAAGTGCAAAGAGATGCTCTCCAACGCAGCAGACTACACTTTCATCTTCGTAGGCAATGTTGACGAAGCCACACTGCGACCTCTCATGGAACAGTACATCGCTACCCTGCCCAGCAAGAAGAAAGCCAGCAAACCGGCACAGACCTGGCCCATAAAGTTCTACACCGGCAACCGCACCATCGCCTTCGATCAGCCAATGAACACTCCGGGTACTTTCTACTACGGAATGGTCAGCGGTCCTGCCAAGGCTGATGCTATCAATGCAATCAACAGCGATATAGCAGGGGACATCCTCAGCAACCTCTTCACCGAGATAATCCGCGAGAAGGAAGGCGCCGCCTACAGCCCCGGTGCTTTCGGACAGCTTCTGGATTCCTATGGCCGCTGGCAGATTACCAGTGTCATCCAGACCAACCGCGAACAGCAGCAGCGTGCTTTTGAATTAGCACAGCAGGAACTTGACAAGATTCTCAAAGGCGAGGTCAGCGAAGAGCAGTTCCAGAAAGTTAAAGGTGCTGCCATCAACCAGTACGACATCCAGCTCCGCAAGAATTCATTCTGGATGAGCACTCTGCGCGACAATGTTCTTGGCATCGACACCTACAATGGCCATCGCGAGGAACTTCAGAACCTCACTCTTGACGCATTCAAGAAATGGCTCAAGAGCCTTAAGACTCAGAATAGCCTCACAGTTATCCGCACAGGCATTCCCGAGAAGAAGTAAAAAACACGTACACGCATAACTTGAAGAACCGCCAGGCCTTTGGGAGACCCGGCGGTTCTTTTTGAGTTGAGCTGCGGGTTGGGAGCACTGGGAGTACTATTAGTACTGGAGCTATGATGGGATTGTGCATTATCAGTCTGCCTAATGGGTAAGAGGTTTCGTGGAGTCAAAAAAAAGAATTAAATTTGTAGTCTGATAAAAAGGGAGTGGTTTAACTGCCCCAAAAAGGCTAATGCCCAATAAGGGTTAACTGCTTAATAAAAAGGCTCACTGCCCATTGGAAAGGTTTAACTGCTCAAAAAAGAATGATATGGACCGGGACGGATATGTAAGACTTGCAGCCACGGTGCCATCGGTTCGAGTAACCGATGTCAGCTATAATGTAGCTGCTATATGCAGATCAGTGGCAGACTGTGTTGCCCGCGGCGCAGAAGTAGTAGTCACTCCTGAGCTGTGTGTGACAGGTTATACTTGTGGCGATCTGTTCTTACAGCAGGCACTCCTCGAAGATGCTGAAGAGGGGCTGAAAAGGATACTGGAAGCCTCTCGTTGCTGGAAGTCACTTGTGGCGGGAGGTGTGCCTGTGCGTCATAACGGAGCGCTATATAACTGTGCCGCCATGATTCATAATGGCATTCTCCTCGGTCTCGTACCCAAGAGCTGGCTACCAAATTACGGCGAGTTTTACGAAAAACGCTGGTTCGTTTCCGGCAAAGATATTATCTACGAGCCATTGCGTTTCGCAGGCTTCGATACCTATATAGGTGTCCGTCAGCTTTTCTGTAGCGGAGAATTACGTGTCGCTACAGAACTCTGCGAGGATTTATGGGTTCCGCAGCCACCTTCGACAGAGGCAGCATTACAGGGTGCAAACGTCATCCTCAATCTTTCCGCCACCGATGAAGTGGCCGGTAAACATGCTTACCTTATTGAACTGATACGCCAACAGTCGGCACGTCTACGCTGTGCTTATGTCTATGCTTCGGCAGGCTTTGGAGAGTCGAGCAGCGACCTCGTTTTCGGCGGCAATGGCTTGGTAGCGGAAGATGGCCGGTTATTGTCTCAGACAGAACGTTTCGGCAACGGCGACAAATCGGCACTGGCTGATTCCGACCTTCAATTGCTTGACCATGACCGAGCCTATGCCGGGTGCTTTGCCACAGCCGCCGACAATACTTGGCACCGAGTCGGCTTCGATTTACCGGAACACAAGCCCTATAATAAACTGTTACGACCTATAGAGCCACATCCCTTTGTACCTGCGCCAGGCGATGATAAATGCCTTGAAATTGCCAACATACAGACGGAAGGGTTGCGGCGCAGGCTTGAAAAGCTCGGCGGCTGTCCTTCAGTAATAGGACTGAGCGGCGGACTAGACTCCACCTTGGCAATGCTTGTAACTGTAATGGCTTACGACAGACACGGAATTGACCGCAAAAACATACATGCCATAACGATGCCCGGTTTCGGCACTACCTCACGCACTTACAGCAATGCCTGCGAGATGGCTAAATCGCTTGGTGTGACCCTTTTGGAGATACCCATAGGAGAAGCTGCGGCAGCCCATCTGAAAGCCATCGGCCCAGACGGCACTACCACCGACATCACTTACGAGAACGCCCAGGCAAGAGAACGCACACAAGTACTTATGGATTATTCCAACCGCGTAGGTGGCATAGTAATCGGCACCGGTGACCTCAGCGAGCTTGCTTTGGGATGGTGTACCTACAACGGCGACCACATGAGCATGTATGGCGTTAACGCTTCAGTACCCAAGACCCTTGTCCGCCACTTGGTGGAATGGTATGGCCGAGAACTCGGCGACGAAAAACTGAAACGGATTCTTGACGATGTCCTCGCCACTCCGGTCAGCCCGGAACTGATACCAGGCAAACAGGGAGATGACATTGCCCAGCGTACAGAAGACCTTGTGGGGCCTTACGAGCTTCATGACTTTTTCCTGTACCAGATGGTACGTTGCGGATTCCGCCCGAGAAAAATCCACCGTCTTGCAGTGCAGGCTTTCGGCGACAAATATCCCGAAGGTGTCATAACCCGCTGGCTACGCGAGTTCGTGCGCCGTTTCTTCAACCAGCAGTTCAAACGCAACTGCCTCCCCGACGGCCCAAAAGTAGGAAGTGTTTGCCTCTCGCCCCGTGGTGACTGGAGAATGCCTTCCGACGCATACGCGGCACTATGGCAGAACGATCTGACAGAACTTATACCCTCTTATGACAAAATATAATATCGAATATAACAAAGAAGACTTGCAGTCGGCACTGGACACCCTTCGCTCCGGAGGGCTTCTGCTCTACCCAACCGACACCGTGTGGGGTCTCGGCTGCGATGCCACCAATCAGGCGGCGGTAGATCGTCTCCGTGCTTTGAAAGGCAGAACGGTAGGCAAGGCACTCCTTACCGTGGTAGGCTCGGAAGCGATTCTGGAACGTTACGTGAATACTGTGCCTGATGTGGCTTATGAACTGATAGACACGGCCGTAGAACCCCTTACCATTGTCTACGACGAAGGCAAAGGATTCGCCAATGGAGTCTGCGGCGAAGACGACAGTGTGGGAGTCCGCATCATAAACCACGGCTTTACCG
>CAJMDR010000271.1 GCA_905212215.1 uncultured Porphyromonadaceae bacterium | reverse complement strand
TGTTTAGCCAGCGGATACCGTCGTGGAGGCCGAGAACCGTCGCCATTAAGAGAAGAGTGCCGAGGAACCGCTTCATTTCTTTACAGAGCCTTTAATCTTCAGTATCACCTTGTTTTTCTTCGCTCCGGCCATGCGCACGGTAATGGTCTTCGAGAAAGCTCCGGGCCTTCCTTTGGGGTTGTATGTCACCTTTACGGTACCTTTCCTGCCGGGAGCTACGGGAGCCTCGGAATAGGTAGGCTTAGTGCAGCCGCACTGCGCGGTGGCGCCGGTGATTATCATGCTGCCGTTGCCCACGTTTGTAAACTCGAAGGTCACGGTGCGCGGACCGCCGTTCTCGGGCATAACGCCCATGTCGATGGTGGTGGCGGCAAACTTGGGATCACCCTTGTCGCCCTTGGCCATGGCGGGTACGATGGCGAGCAGAGCCGCCAGAAGCACCATTACAAGCCGTTTTTCAGTGAATTTTATAGCAGTCATTATGTGTAGTTTTCAAGAGTTTACAGATGATTCCTCGTCCCAGAAGTCCTCTTCCCAGTTTACCTCCGGTTCTTCCTCCTCTTCCATGGGTTCCGGGGTGAAGATAAAGTCGTCTTCCTCCTTTACGCGGTGAGCGGGCTCAAGGTTGCGGTGCACCGCCACGGCGGCGGCCAGCTGGTTTGCCTCGGAGGTAATCTCGCCCCAGAGCACATCCTTCAGCGTGTCGAGGCCCTCGCCCGTTACTGCGGAGATGAACACCACAGGGAGTTCCTGCGGAATCTCCTTCTTCAGTTCCGCCTTCAGCTCGTCGTCGAGGAGGTCGCATTTGGTAATCGCCAGCCCCCTTCCCTTGTCCATGAGCTGCGGGTTGAAACGCCTCAGTTCCTCCAGAAGCACCTCGTAGTCATGCTTTACGTCCATGCTGTCGGCAGGTACCATGAAGAGCAATACAGCGTTACGCTCAATATGGCGCAGGAAACGGTACCCGAGGCCTTTCCCCTCGCTGGCACCTTCTATGATGCCGGGGATGTCGGCCATTACGAACGACTTCCCGCCGCGGTATGCCACGATACCGAGGCTCGGTTCCATGGTGGTGAAGGGATAGTCGGCTATTTTCGGTTTCGCCGCCGAGAGAGCGGAAAGGAGGGTCGATTTCCCGGCGTTGGGGAAGCCTACCAACCCTACGTCGGCAAGCAGTTTCAGCTCCAATACCACCGCTTTCTCCACTCCGGGCTGACCCGGCTGCGCATAACGCGGCGCACGGTTCGTGGGCGTTGCGAAATGGCGGTTACCCCAGCCACCTTTGCCACCGGCAAGCAGCCGTACCGTCTGGCCATCTTCCGTAACATCGCAGAGATATTCGCCGGAATCGGCATCGAAGACGGCGGTACCCACCGGCACCTCTATTATCCTGTCCTCGCCGTCGGCGCCGAAAGAGCCGTTGGGACCTCCGCTCTGGCCGTCGGTGGCGAAGATATGCCTCTGGTAACGCAACGGCAAGAGGGTCCACATATGTCTGTTGCCGCGCAGTATGATATGGCCGCCACGGCCGCCGTCGCCGCCGTCGGGCCCTCCCTTGGGCACATATTTGGCGCGGTGGAAATGCCGGCTACCCGCTCCGCCTTTGCCTGAACGGCACAATATCTTCACATAGTCGATAAAGTTGCTTTCTGCCATGTCTTCTGAGAATTTAAGTACCCTAAACGGTAGGGCTCAGGCTGCATGCCCGCGCATACTGCTCCGGAGTGCCTATGTCTATCCAGGTGCCTATGATGGGGAAATAGCTCACCTTTCTTCCCTGTGCTATGGCATCGAGCAGAAAGTCGGGAGCGTCGACATAGGAATCGGGCCGGAGGGTCTGCACCAGGCTGCGCTTCAGTATGTAAACGCCTGCGTTGGCAAAGTAGTTGTAGACCGGTTTCTCGCGCATGGCGGTGATTCGGTCATCCTCCGTTTCTATGATAGCGAAGGGCACCGCCACGGAATAGGGAGCCACCGCCATGGTGGCGTCTGCGCCGGTGGTGATATGGCGGCGATACATCTGCTCCAGGTCGAGCGAGGACAGCAGATCGGCGTTCATGACCAGTATGTTGTCGTGGCGCCAGTCGTTGATGAGGGATAGTGCGCCGAAGGTACCCATGCGCTTCTTCTCCACTATCGACACCGCCTCCAGGTCGGGATGCTCCGTGGCGAAATGCCGCGTAATCTGCTCGTGCAGATAGTTCAGGCAGAGGTGCAGACGGTCTATGCCGGCACCCTTCAGCTTCGCCACGTTATAGTCTATTATGGCCCTGTCGCCCACCTTCAGCAACGGCTTGGGGGTGTTTGCGGTGAGGCGTTCGCCGCGCCCTCCCGCCATGAGCACGGCGTCGAGTGGCAGCAGCGACTTCACTTTGTCAAGGTCAAGGAGAGCGGTGAGCTTTCCCTCGCTGTCCAGCTTCGGCAGCATTCGCAGGTTGCGTTTCCGCGCCGATTCCAGCATTACGAAGGCATCGTCGCCGGGGTGAAGCGCGGTGAAGCGGGTGTTCATGGCCTGATACACGGCGGCTTCCGGCTCTATGCCGCGCAACAGGGCACGGCGTATGTCGCCGTCGGTGAGCGCCCCCACGGCGGTGCCGTTGTCGTCTACGGCGAAGAGGATGAGGGGAGCGCCGCCCATGGCGTTCAACCGGGCCATAGCCTCGCGCAGGCTGGCGCTGCGGGGAATGATATGCTTGCTTGTGCTGGACATAGGTTTCAAAGTGGGGAATCAGGGGCTATGGGAGCACTGGGAGTACTGGGAGTACTATGAGCACTATGAGTACTATGAGTGCCGGGAGAGCTCTGATTCTGAATTAATTCTAAATATCGTTGTGCCACGGCATCGGCGCTGAAACGCTCTGCCACGGCGGTGTGCATACGCTGCAGGGTGTCGGAAGAATGTGCTGTTTCCAAAGCCCACAGTATGCCGTCGGCGAAGGCGTTGCCGTCGGTGTCGGCGGCGCCGCCCCAGGGAGTGAGATAGCCGGTGGAGAGATGGTCTATGATGTCGCTCTGGCCGCCGCGGTCGAACGCCACGGGTACGGCGCCCGACTCCATTCCCTCTATCAGGGTGCCGGGAAGGGTCTCGAACAACGATGGCGACACCACCACGGAAGCCCGTCGGTAAAGCTCCCTCAGCGCTCTCCTCTCGGAAATGGTGCCATGCAGGGTATAGGGTATGGCGAGCTCCTTCACCGCCTCCTTGTCGCGCAGTTCGCCCACAAGGTCGAGGTGAAGCTTTTCCGCCACGGATTTATGCTTTTCTGCGAGCTTCCGCGTGGCCTTCACCAATAGCGGAAGCCCTTTTATGGGGTCGTCGAGGCGTGCCGCCACCATCAGCAGCCTCGGCTCTTTATCTTCTGTCGTAGCCACAGCCTCCGGAGTAAGCGGATAGGCGTTGGGTATCACCACAGGCTTGTTCACGCCGTCGGTGGCGCCGAGGAGCGACGATTCGGCGCTCTTGCGGGCCAGCCAGCTGCTCACGGCCACAAACTGTATCTTCTCCTGCCGGTAGAGCATCAGCTTGCGGCGCCACACGGTGTGCGAGAGGTCGTGCGCCGATGCCATTTTTCCCAACAGAGGGCAGTTGCCGCAGTTCTGTGTGGAGCCTTTGCAGTCGTGGGCATGATGGCAGATGCCGGTCATGTTCCACATGTCGTGCATGGTCCATAGTATGGGCTTGTTCAGCGCCATGAGCTTCCGTATGCCTTCGAGCGACAATACGCCCTGGTTTATCCAGCCGAGGCAGAGGGCATCGGCCTCCGTCGCCCATGGATGCTTCCACAG